>CAZDRS010000072.1:0-9954 GCA_964507585.1 uncultured Dechloromonas sp. | reverse complement strand
TAGAAGATGAGCCAGAATGCCTCCCACGGCCCGGTATCCAGCTTGACAAGACTAGGCAACAATTCCCGGATCGGCGTGAAGTAGCCGACAAAAGTGATCGCCGTCCAGATGGCAACGATGGCCCAGATCGCATGTTTTGCCGTCTTGATCAGCAACTTACTGAAACTCATCGGACTGGCATCGCGCTTCAATCGCGCCAGATGGTCGCCCTCGACCTGCGCCTCGATCCAGGTAAAGATGCTCGTATAAACCGTCTGGGGGCAGGCAAAACCGCAAAACAGGCGCCCAGCCAGCGCAGTCACCAAGAAAAGAGCGGTTGCCGCAACGATCAGGACAAATGCCAGTAACAGCGCATCCTGTGGCCAAAGCACCAGGCCGAACAGATAGAGTTTTTCGTGGGCAATATCGAACAAGACCGCTTGGCGAACCGATCCTGCGCTTTCCCAGTTGATCCAGCATAAGCCGTAGAAGATGGCCTGGGTAAGCCATACCATGCCCCAGCGCAGCGTGTTGAATCGCCCCTCTACCGCCTTGGCGTGGATTTTTCCCTTCTTCCGATAGAGTTCGAGCTTCGCTTCGCGAACCTTGCTGAGCGCTTTGCCCATGTCGTTCTCCTTGCTATTTGACTGGGCATCAGTAAATCACCAAGGAATGATCGATAACAGTTGCAGCACAGCTTGTTTTCAATAGGCACAGAATTGACGTGGCACCGCTACACTCAAGACAAAGTCGAGACCAGATGCCCGAGCGTTGCGACAGCCTGCTGCATGCTTTCGGATTGAGGATGGCCGAAGTTGAGGCGAATACAGTTGTTGAACTCTTTTTTCGCCGAAAAGATTGGCCCGGGCGCGATGCTGATCCCCTGATCCAATGCCATGCGGTGCAGTTTGAGTGCGTCGACAGACTCCGGCAGTTCCAGCCAAACGAAGTATCCGCCGGCCGGCCTGGCCAAGCGGGTACTGGTTGGAAATGAGCGCTCGATAGCCTCAACCAATAGCGACTCCTGCACCAGCAACTGTTGCCGCAAGCGCCGCAGGTGGTGATCGTAGCCGCCGTGCTTCAGATATTCCGCGACAGCGATCTGGACAGGAATCGTCGTCGCCAATGTCGTGGCCAGTTTGAGCCGGACAATCTTTTCAGCATAGCGGCCTGCGGCAACCCAGCCGAGTCGATAACCGGGAGCCAGGCACTTGGAAAAGGAAGAAACGTGCATGACATGATCGGCCCGGGAGACCGATTTACTGCACAAAGGCGGCTGCGGGCCGAAATAGAGCTCGTTGTAGACGTCGTCCTCGATCAACGGAACGTTATGACGCCCAAGCAAATCGATCAGATAGCGCTTCCGCTCATCGCTGACCAGACTACCGGTCGGATTCCCAAAATTGAGCATCAGCAGGCAGGCCTTGATCGGGTGGTGCCGCAAAGCATCCTCCAATGCCTGGATACTGATCCCCTCGCGCGGATGCGATGGAATCTCGATAACCTTCAGGCCAAGTCGCTCGCTCGCCTGAAGCCCCGCGTAAAACGTCGGCGACTCGATGGCGATCAGGTCGCCAGGCTGGGTCACTGCCTGCAGGCACAGATTGATACCCTCCATCGCACCGGAGGTAACGACCACCTCGTCGGTTGGTACCACCGCCCCGCGCGACAGGTAGCGGAGAACGATCTGACGGCGCAATTCTTCATTACCGGGAGGGAGGTCGGTTACTGTCGACAGCGGATCGAATCGCCGGGCTGCCTGGCAGAGAAAACGGCCCAGTTTGTCGAGCGGGAAAAGGAATGGGCTGGGAAAACTGGAGCCAAGAGGCACCACAGCCGGATCCTTGACGCTGTTAAGTATCTGGAAAATGAAGTCGCTCACTTGAAGCTCGGTCGAATTGCCAACCGGGTGGCTCATTTCCGGCTCATTGAGCCGCTGACCGAGACGGGCGCGAACGAAGTAGCCCGATTTTGGCCGTGCTTCGATCAAGCCACGACTTTCCAGCAGGTAGTAGGCCTGGGTGACGGTAACCGGACTGATGCTGTGCGTTCGACACACTTGCCGCACCGAAGGCAGCCGATCCCCTGGCCGAAGAACGCCATCGGTAATCAGCTTTTCCGTCTCGTACGCAAGACTTTGATAACGCACCATGCTTATCCCCAAAATATCCCAGCCACCGTGATTAATGATGCCTCAATGGGCAGGCTGCAAAATTGATTCATCCTTGCCAAAACGTAACCAGCCATTCTTCAGGTTCTCAACGGAGGGAACATGGATAACAGGCCCATCGACCACGATGAGCCCCTTCTGCCGCAAATCCTGAAGAATTCTGGAAAAGTGCTGGGGCGTCAGCCCGAGCCAGGATGCAAGGTCGGTTTTCTTGATCGGTAGCGCAATGCTCAATGCCGCTTCAGGTGGAGAAATATCTTCGGCATGGGAAAGTAGAAAATCGGCCACCCGCTCGTGGCCCGCTTTGAAATTCGACTCGATATCCAGGAGCAAGCAATGCACTTTGCGCGCCATGCCACCCAGCAAGCGCCGGAACACCACGGGCGACTCCTGCAGCAATTCGAAAACGGCTTGTTTCGGGATGTACAGCAATACGCTATCCGAAGCAGCCTGAGCCGTCGTATCGTAAGCTTGCTCCAGCAAAACGGGCACTTCCGCCAGAAAATCCCCACGCGCTGCAATGTGGATGACTTTTTCACTCCCGGCGCTGCTTACTTTCACAACCTTGACCAAGCCTTCGAGCATCAGGTACAGACCTGAAGCAGGGTCGCCGGTATGAAAAACATAGCGATTCCGTAGAACCTGCTGCCTGCTGATTCCCTCGCATGGGAAACGCGCCTGGAATGAAGCAATGCATGCCAGCATCTCGTCATGCAGATTTTCGGACACTCACCCTCCTCCACGCCAAGCCCACAGGGTAGCCCGGGGCACCAGTTGCCAACTGCGCGTAGTACACCAGAAGCCAGGCGGTGAAAACAGTTACAGGCGCAATAGAATCAAATAGGTACAGACAGGTTTCGCCATTTGTCTGTGTCGCATGACTAAGCTACAAGCTGTTATCACATACAGCCCTTGAGTAAGACGAAAATTTCCCTAACAAGCTAATTTATTGAGGAAATTGAACTTGAGAGCTGTTGTCATTCTTTTGGCCGCAATGGCCTTCAACTGTGCTGCAAACGAAAATGCCAGCATTCTGGAACACCCCATCCTGAATGCCGCCAGGACAGGCACAGCACAGGAAATCGCCGCCGCCCTCAAACCAGACCCGGGCAGCCGGGATATCCGGACAAACGTCGGCTCGACACCGCTCCACCTGGCCGCTGCCAATGCCGACCCCGGGGCACTCAAGGCCCTGATCGACGCAGGGGCCGACCCGAATGCCCGCGACCACGATGGCATGACACCGCTCCATGTCGCCGCTTATTCGCAAAATGCGACGCACGCCCAGCTATTGCTTGAAGCGGGGGCCGACCCCTATGCCTTGACGGCTTCCGGGCGCGACCCAACTTCCGTGGCCAGAAAAGCCATGGCCTATGAAGTGGCCGGTGTCATCTCCCTGTGGCTGCTCAAGAAATGCGCCCCCGGCAAGCCTTGCTAATCGCCCCCTGGAGACAAACATGACTCAATCGATCTATTTGCGCCTTGAAGTTCCCTCCGAAAATGGGCCGGAGAAGGAAGGGATTGCAGCCAATCATGCCGATTTGCAGCGGCTGCTCGCCAAGTCGAGGCTTCGTATTGTTTCCAGTACAGCAAGCAAGCCGCTGCAACAAAGCGCACTGGCCAAGTTGCCTTTCCCGGTACCGGAAGGAAAGGGTGACTTGGACGAACCGGTGAAATCGCTCGAAGAAGTCGAGCGCGATTACATCGTCGAAATTCTTTCCCGCAGTGGTGGAAACCGCTCAAAAGCAGCCAAAATGCTCAATATCAGCCGACGAACCTTGCAACGAAAGATGGCCCAGTTCGACTGAGCCCACGGCTTTCATTCAATAAACTGCCGAAAGGCTATCCGCCCAAATGTTCTTTGCCCAGGCATGGGCATAGCGTGCCTCCAGTTCGCTGGCACGCTCCGACAATCCGCCCGACTTGGGAATCGACAGGAATGTTCCTTGCTGGTGGTTGTAGTCGAAAATAGTTGCCACATGCATGGCCTGATCGAAGCTGACGAAGCTGTAGCAGGTGTTCATCACCTTTGGGTGACTATTGATTTCCCGTCCGGCAAATAGATTGACCAGCGCAGCCGCCAGCACCTTGGCCTGCTGGTTGGCCATATGGCCCGACTTCGGCATCAAGGGCGCCGCGAGGGTGGCATCGCCAATCACGTGGATACCCGGATGGCTGGTTGATTCCAGGGTCAGCCAGTCGACCTCGGCCCACCGCCCATTGGCCAGTTTCAAACCGAGATCGCGGGCGATCTTGCCAACACGTTGGGCGGGGATGACATTCCAGACATCGGCCTTGACCTGCTCGAAATCGAAGATTGCCGTTCCGTTTGCAGCATCCACATCGCGTATCGGCATATTGGGGCGATAGTCGATCAAATTGGGGTAAAGCTCCGCCCAGGCCTGCAGAAACAGCGGGCGTTTCGAGGCAACACCATCGTTGGCATCCAGAATCAGCACTTTCGAACGCGGCTTGTGGCGACGGAAGTAATCGGCAATGACCGATGCCCGCTCGTAGGGCCCCGGGGGGCAAACGTAGGGAATCTTGGGAATCGACAGGGCATAGACGCCGCCGTCGGGCATGGCTTCAAGCTGCTGCCTGAGTTCCATTGTCTGCCGCCCAGCCTTGTAGGCATGCGGAAACTGTCGCTGAGCAAGGTCGGAAGCCAGCCCGGGAATATCCTCGGTGATGAAATCGACACCAGGCGCCAGCACACAGCGGTCGTATGACAGGGAAATTCCGCCGGACAACAGGACTTTCCGTCTTTCCGGATCGATCCGCTCGGCCTGGGCATGGATGACCTCCACCCCAAGCTGGCTCAGCCCGGCATAGCCGAGAGTAATATCGGCCAGCGAGCGCTGGCCAGCCAGAACCAGATTGGAAATCGGACAGGAAACGAACTGCCGGTTCCGCTCGACCAGGGTAACGGCAACATCGCCCTGACTCCAGACGCGCAGGTACTTGGCCAGCGTCGCGCCGGCAAAGCCGCCACCAACCACGACGACATGCGGCTTGGCGAGCTCCTTCCGGGTAGCGCAAGCGCTCAACAAACCGAGCGCACCATAACCCATCGTTTTCAGGAATTTTCGTCGCATGGCTTACCCGCCATTCTTTGCCAAGTGCTTGGCAATCAGTTCGATCTCTTCGTCGCTGTATCCCCTGACGATCTGCTGCATGACAGTGGAAGGACGAGCATAGTTGCGGAAGGCCGTGACCTGCTGGCGAATCCATTCGGCTGATCGACCGGCAAGCGCCGGTACATCTTGCTGTGCAGGAAGGCGACCGTTGGTGCCGTGGCAATTCGCACAGGTCGCTGCCAACGACTGGGCAATGGAAACGCCGTTCTGGGCGCTTGCAGCGCAGGCTAGCGAGAGCAGGAAGCTGCAAGCGGCAATTCGGATTGAGGTAGTGATCATGTCGAAAAAAGCCGGAGGGCGTGCAAGGAGAGGGATTGGGGGGGAAAGCACGCCCTCCGACCGAACGGGTTGCAAACTACTTCATTGACTACTTGATTTTCTTGGCACCGTTCTGCTCAAGGTAGTTCTTGGCACGAATACCAATGTCAGCCGCCTTGACCTGGTATTGCCAGATCTGCTCGGCCCACAGCGTTGCTTGCTGCCAATCCTTCTTCTTGGCGGCATCCTCAGCCTTGGTGCGGGTTTCCTTGGTCTTGTTCAACTGATCGACGGCATCGTCCATCAAGTTAACAACGTCCGGGAAGTCGCGGTAATTGACGCTGGTGATGTAAGCGATGACCTGGTCGATAACGGCCTGGGTTTCCGCCACTTTCTTCAATTGCTTCTTGTAGTCGTCTTCGGTGTAGACAACCTGCTCCGCAGCAGCAACCTTGGTCGGCTTCCAGCCTTTCGGCTTGATCAGCAGATAACCCTGCATTTCCAGGTGCAGCGCCGAGCAGAATTCCGTGCAGTAGTACGGGTATACGCCTTCCTTGTCGGCCTTGAACTTGACGCTAATCGTCTTGCCCGGCTCCACGGAGGCATGGACATCGAAGGTGTCGACAGCGAAGCCATGGGTTTCGTCCTGGGCACGTTCAAGGTTGGTCAGGTGAACCGTAATTTCGTCCCCCACTTCAGCCTCGATGGTTTCCGGCGTGATATGGGAGCGAATCAAGGTGCCGAACACCTCGACCTTGTTGCCCTTCTTGACCGTTTTTTCCTCACCGGCACGGACTGCCCCCGGATGCGGCTTGTCGGTACGCGAATCGGTGCCCACCTTGTAGCGCACGCCCGGCTTGAGTTTCGATGCTTCGATACCGACGACGTAATGCGGCTCGCCCAGCGGCACCGGCATGTCGTAGAGCAACTGCATCTTGTCATCGCTGATGTCGATGAGCTGGTGATTCTGCGGATGCAGCGGGCCAACCGGGTTGAAACGATCGATCGAAAGCTTGTTCATCGCCACCAGGTACTTGCCCTTCGGCTCGACGCTGTCACCTTCCATGGTCATCAGATGGCCAATGTTGTAATGGACGGCGAGCTTGTCGAGCACGCGCCCCTCGCAGTAATCCCATTTGACGACTTGCGAATCGACATAGAGCGAGGTGTAGGCAACACAAGCCTTGGCGTCGTATTGCGTATGCAAAGGCCCAAGACCAAGCTGTACTTGCTTGTGCAGCGTTTCCTTCATGCTAATGACCGGGATGCCGTAAGGATCCTTACCCTCGAAGTGCCCGGCCTTGATGGCAGCCTGGATTTTTTCCCAGGAATAGACCGAAACGTGGGTATCCAGCTTGCCGGACACCGTGATGAACTTGCCGTCCGGCGAGAGCATGACGCCATGGGGCGACTTGGGTTCCGGAATCAGGAAGAGGATGCCTTCCTTGATGGCGGTATCCAGCATGATCACGTTGTGGCCGTTGATCTTCTTCGCCTTGCCCTGGGCAACCAGTTCAGCCGCCCTCCGCCAGTTCACGATGTGCATGTAGTCGGTATCCTTGGCCGAACAACCCGCCTCGTAAGGCGGACGGCCTTTTTCGATACCGCCGACATAGCGTTCCGAACAGAATGAATTGGTGAACGACCAGCCATCGGATGGGCCCTTGCCGGCGTCGGACAAATCCTGGGAATAAGGAGGCAACTCGACGGAGAAAGAGTCCTTGGGGACGATACGGCCTTCCTTGCGGTCAAACTTCCAGTAGGTGATGCCGCCGCGATACTTCTCGTTGAACTCCTCAAGGGGTACGAACTTCTTGTTCTCGAACGGCGTCGCGTACTGGGCGGCTTCGATCACGTATTCGGTATTCGGCGTCACGAAGGCGCCACCATGCTCCGACTTGAAGATCGGGTTGGCGACCAGTTGCTTGGTCTCGAAATCGCGCAGGTCGATCACGGCAATCCGCGGATTGGCCTTGTCGTTGATAAATAGGAACTGGCCATCGTACTTGCCTTGCGTTTCCGACATGGCCGGATGGTGCGAATCGCCCCAGGTAATCTTGCGGCCATCGATGTTGCCCTGGGCCAGCACGGCCTTCGAGCTTTCGTCGTAGCCATAGCCTTGCCACGGCTCCGGCGTGAACACGCCGATGTACTTCAGAATCCGCATCGACGGAATCCCGTAGACGATGACCTGGCCGGACTGGCCGCCCGACGAGAAGGCGACGAATTCGTCACGCTTGCCGGTCGGCACGTAGGTTTTTGCCGCGGCCAGCAAATCCTGTTGCGACAGGTTGCGACGCTTCAATACGTCCTGCAGCGACTCGGCGGCAATTGCTGTACCGGACAAACCGGCAGCAAGCCCGATGAGAATGAACAGCGCCAAGGGACGCCTGGTTGTTGCACGCATTTTTCTCCCCTTAAGATTACGTATCGATCGGCGTGCACCTGCACGCACTCGGGAACGCGGCTTTCGGCTGTGAAGGCTGCCACAGGCCGATTGCCGGCTTGCCCGACCGCGTCAGTAGAACATGGGGGAAAAGTGCGCTTTGGTAACAGTCGCCCGCATATTTGCGGCACACAGTTACAGCCAAAACAATTTCCGACCGGCACAGCTCACTGCACTGGAGATGACGTATAAATCGCTGATCTGCAAACAAAAAAGCCCCGCTTCCCGGCGGGGCTTTCATTCTGTCGCTGGCTAATCAGTAGACATCGTGCTGGGTGTTGAAGACATTGAACTTGCCGGTCGGCGTGACGAGTCGTTTGTCCTTGATCACCGCCTTGACCTTGCGCGTCTTGTCGTCGATTACGACGATGGCCGATGGCTCCGTCTTGTTGCCAGTCCATACCGAGTACCAGATTTCGTCGCCGTTCTGGTTGTACTCGCCCTGCACGACACGCTGGATACCCTTGGTCTTGCCCAGGTTGGCCGCCGCTGCAATGTCGATCACCTCGGGCTGCGGATTCGGATTGCCCAGTTCAGAAACGCGGTAGACCGTAACCGAACCGGCCAGCTTCGAATCCGGATTCAGCGGCGAATCAGCCCACAGGTTGTCGGATTTCGGATGCGTCTTCACGAACAGGGAGTTCGCCCCGTGGTTCTTCAATTCCTGAACGACCTTCCAGGCATATTGGGGATGCTTCTCGGGGTCGGTACCGATCAGCGTAATCACGTCAGCGCCGAGGTGAGATGTCGCCCAGACCGGGCCGTACTTGGGATGCTCGATATTCGCGCCGCGCCCTGGATGCGGGATCTTGGCGGTATCGACCAACGCGGTGAATTTGCCTTCCTTGACGTCAACCACGGCAACCTTGTTCGACGCATTGGCCGCCACCAGGAAATAGCGCTTGGTCGCGTCATAGCCGCCATCGTGCAGGAACTTGGCGGTATTGATGGTCGTTTCCCGCAGGTTGGTCAGGTCGGAATAATCGACCATCTTGACCATCCCGGTTTCCTTGACGCTGACCAGGAACTCCGGCTTGGTCGTCGAGGCGACGATAGAGGCCACGCGCGGCTCCTGATGATAGTCGCCGTCTACGGTTACCCCGCGCGTCGAGACATTCTTCAGGGGCTCCAGCGTCATGCCGTCGAGAATGGTGTACTGCGGCGGCCAGTAGGAACCGACGATCACATACTTGTCCTCGAAGCCCTTGGCCTTGGACGTTTCAACCGAGCGCGTCTCCATGCCGGCCTTGACCGTGGCAACCACCGTCGGCTTCTCGAACCAGAGGTCGATCATGTCCAAGCGCCCGTCACGACCAACGACGTGGATGTAGCGACCGGACAGCGACAAGCGTGAAATATGCACCGCGTACCCGGTCTTGACGATACCCCAGATCTGCTTGGTATCGCCATCGATCAACGCCACCTCGCCGGCATCGCGCAGCGTGACCGAGAAGATGTTGTTGAGGTTGACGTTGTTCATCTTCCGGGTCGGCCGCTGGTCGACCGGAACATGCAGCTTCCATGTTCCGCGAATGTCCTTCAGGCTCCACTCCGGCGGCGCATCCGGTGGCATCTGGATATAGGCCGCCATGTTCTTGATTTCGTCCTTCGACAGGATGTCGTCGAAGTTCGGCATGCCGCCCTCGGTGCCATAGCCGATGATCTTTTCCAAACGGGACTGACCAAGCTTCTGGGTTCCCCCTTCGATCAGATGGCCATCCGCTTCCTTGCGCGACCAGGCAGGCTCAAGGTTTTTTCCTGTCGCCCCCTTGCGCAACATGCCGTGGCAACCGGCACAGCGCTCGAAATAAATCTTGCCGCTGGCGCTTTTTGCCTCCGGCGACAGCGTCGGCGCATCGGCTGCAAAAGCCATCGAAGCGGCGAATGAAAGCGCCGCGAGCCCCATTTCCCTACCCAAGTACTTGACCATTTTCCGTCCCTTTTTGTTGAAAAAACCAGGACTG
>CAZDRS010000071.1:0-10247 GCA_964507585.1 uncultured Dechloromonas sp. | reverse complement strand
CTCGGCAGTCGTCAGTGACCCAGCATTTTGGAGGGTTTCCACACAACCTCGGTCGATTGCCGTCTTCCACTTTAGGCAACCGAAAGGTGCTTGCTTAAGATCTAATCTGATGCGCCCTTTTAGGTCGGCACCCCTATCCGTCCAGGCACTCTACGGAAGTTGCGCATTTTATTTTCCGTATAGTGCATTGATGTTATATTAGCCACGGTTCCTTGCACAGAGCCGTTTTGGGATACTCGTCAAGTGTTCCGCTCCGTATACGAGGAAACTTCCTGTTCGCCCCGGAGCGCGCCCGTTCGCCGGTCAGTTCGCTGTCCGGCGGCGAGCGCAACCGCCTGCTGCTCGCCCGTCTGTTCGCCAAGCCGGCCAACGTGCTGGTGCTCGACGAACCGACCAACGACCTCGATATCGAAACCCTGGAACTGCTCGAAGAACTGCTCCAGAACTACGACGGCACGCTGTTCCTGGTCAGCCACGACCGGACTTTCCTCGACAACGTGGTGACGCAGACCATCGCCGCCGAAGGGGAGGGGGGCTGGAAGGAATACGCCGGCGGTTACAGCGACTGGGCTGCCTACAAGGCCAGTGTCCAGGCCGAAGCGGCCAGCAAGCCCAAGGCCGAAGCCAAGGCAGCGCCCAAGCCGGCTGAGGCGCCGAAGCCCAAGGCCGACAAGCTGTCGTGGAAGGAGCAGCGCGAGTTGGAAGCGCTGCCCGGCAAGATTGCCGACCTGGAGGGCGAGCAGGCCGACCTGACCAAGCGCCTGGAAGACCCGACCATTTACCAGACCGACCCGCAGGCTGCCCAAAAAGCAGCGGAGCGCCTGGCGGCCATCGACGAGGAACTGATGGTGCTGCTCGAACGCTGGGAGGCGCTGGAAGGCCGCGCCGGCTGAGCCAAACGCCGTATCAGTCGTTCTGGCCGTCGGCCTCGCGGGCCGGCATCGGCTCCAGGCCGAGGCGCTGGCGAACGGCTTCCGGCGTCAGGTGCAGCAGTTCGCCGATGTCGCGGTAGTCATCCGGTAGCGCCGGGTCGTCCCAGCCATGTGACGAATGGCGGGCCAGGCGTACGGCCAGTACTGCGTTCCTGACCCGCGGTTGTTCGGCATTGTCGTCGTCGATCAAGGTTTGCAGCAGTTCCGGCAGGTGCCAGACGCGGCACAGTTCGCGCTGGATGTCGTGGAAGGTGAAGCCGAGCAACTGCCGCTGGGCATCGGCGCTGCGCATGCCGGGGTGCGTCTTGAGCATCTCCTGGATGGCCAGGCCGAGCTTGGGGGCGGTACACCAGACAAGGATTTCCGACAGGTCGTGGAGCAGGGCGGCGATGCGCACTTCCTCCATGTTGATGTCGTGCCGCCAGATGGCCCATTCCTGGGCGTAATCGGCCGCCCGCTGGGCGCGGCGGATGACCTGCAGGACGCCGAGCAATGCCTGCGGGCCGGCTTCCTTGACCTGATCCTCGATGGTGAACAGCTCGGAAAAACGGTTGAAGAAGGGTTCGATGCCGGCCATCATCACCGCGCTGGCGATGGTGGTGATGTCGCGCTGCAGCGAACGGCCATGCATCGGTTGAATGTAGGCCAGCACGCGCACGGTCATAATCGGATCCTGCAGAACCAGCCGCGCCAGTTCGCGGGCATCGACACGATCCAAGTCGGCCCGCATTTCTTCGAGGCGGCGCTTGGTCACACGCAGGATGGGCAGCCCATTGTTGCTGAACAGCAGCGTCCAGGAGTCGATGTCGGGCAGGGCGTGGTCGAGCATGGGCGGAGGCCTTCTGGCGGTTGGCGATAACTCGACAAAGTGTAAGGGGGGCAGCAACGGCGGGCAAGGGTGGGAGCATGCGATAATTGCCGCTGCCCCAACAATTTCCGTTTCGCCATGCGCTACCAGATCGTTCCGGTTACCCCCTTCGAGCAGAACTGCACCCTTTTCTGGTGCGAAAAAACCCGCCAGGCCGTAGTGATCGACCCTGGTGGCGACATCGAGCGCATCCTGCGCGCCCTGGAAGACGAAAAGCTGACCCTGGCCAAGATTCTCGTCACGCACGGCCACATCGACCATGCCGGCGGTGTTGCGGCGCTGCTCGAGCGCACCGGCGTGCCGGTCGAGGGGCCGCATGAGGAAGATCGTTTCTGGATCGAGGGCATGCCGCAACAGAGCAAGATGTTCGGCTTTCCCAATGTGCGCAGCTTTGTGCCGACGCGCTGGCTGCAGGGCGGCGACAAGGTGCATTTCGGTGAAATCGAACTCGATGTGCTGCATTGCCCCGGCCACACGCCGGGGCACGTCGTTTTCTTCCATGCCCCGAGCCGCTTGGCGCAGGTGGGCGATGTGCTGTTCCAGGGATCCATCGGCCGCACCGATTTCCCGCGTGGCGACTACGACACGCTGATCCGTTCGATCAAGGAGCAGCTTTTTCCGCTTGGCGACGACGTGTCCTTCATCCCCGGCCATGGGCCGATGTCGACCTTCGGCGAGGAGCGCCAGTACAACCCCTTCCTGTCCGGGCGCTTCGGCTGATCAGTTGCTTGGGCGAATCTTGGCGGCCCAGCTGATCGCCGTCAATTCGGCGTCGAGATAGGTTGCCGGATCGATTTCCAGCTTGGCGAGCAGGCTGGCAGCCAGGTTCAGGTCGCGCTTGTCGGCTGCATCGACCGCACTCAGCAGTTGCCCGAACGCGCCGTCGTGGGGCCCCAGCGCCTGTTGGGCAATTTCCGGCAGCGGCAACTGGTGCAGGATATCGGCCATCGGCATGTTGAGCAGGGTGTCGAGCAGCGAGAAGGTGCCGATCATAAAGGCCAAGTCGCCGACGTTGTCCAGCGCCGGGTCGAGGGGCAGGCTGGGCACCAGCAGTTCGAGCAGGCGGCCGCGCGCGGCGGCTTTCTGCAGCAAGGGTGTCGGGTGCTGGCCGTTGTTGGGGTCGGAATAGACCAGAAGCTGCAGCCAGCGCTGCAGTTGCCGGCGCCCGAGCAGGTTGATGGCTTGCCCGAAACTGGTGATCGGGGTGCGCGGCGACAGGGCTGCCGAATTGACCAGGCGGAGCAGGCTGTACGACAGCTTCGACTCCTCGCGGAATATTTGCTCCAGTTCTCCCGTATCCGCATCGCCCTGGATCAGCCCGAGCAGCTTGAGCAGCTTGAGCCTTGTCATGTCGGCCTTGTGCGGGCCGGGGGCACGGGTAAGCAGGTATTCGCCGGTGGTCAGCGTGCAGGCATTGGCCAGCGCCCATTCACGATCGTTCTGGGTATGCAGTGCCGTCATTACGATGACGGTACGGCTCGACATGCCGAGCAAGGTGTAGGGCGGCAGGCTGCGGGCATGGCTGGCGCTGAGCAGAAGGTAGTCCCAGGTGCCGCTGGCCGGTAGCTTGGCGCCGGAATCGGCGGCCAGGGCGAGCTTTTGCTTGGCCTGGCGCAGGCTGGCTTCCAGCGTATCCAGCGTTTCCTTTTCGTCGGCGGGGGGATTGCCCGGGAATACGGTGAGCGCCCGTTCACCTATGTTCTGGAGCGCAGGCGTATGGCTGCCGGCCGGAACAAGCCAGCTCAAGCGGAGGTCGAAATCGTCGAGCTGCGGCGAGGTGGCGAGTTGAGCCAGCAACTGCGGGCTGTGCACACCAGCCGGAAGTTCGACGCTGAAGGCTGACCAAGCATCGTCCGGGCCCAACATGGGGTGGACAAAGGCGTAGGCAGTATCTGTCATGGCTTGTTCTCTTGCTCATCGTTATTTTTGATAATGCTAACAAACTTGAACGTCATCGTCTGTGAGCCGTGCAAAAATGTTTTGTGATTCCGGCCGGGCGTTGCGCCTTCGTATAATTCCGGCATGCTTCCTCGCTATTGGCAACAAGCCACTGACGAACTTGCCAGCGCCGACCCGGGCATGGCCGAACTGGTCGCCCAGTATCCGGGCGTGTCGCTGGTTTCGCGTGGCGACCCGTTTTGCACGCTGGCCCGTTCCATCGTCGGCCAGCAGATTTCGGTCAAGGCCGCCGAGTCGGTCTGGACACGTTTTGCCGCACAAGTCGGCGAGGTGACGCCGGCCCGTATTGCTGCGCTCGGGGCCGAAGGGCTTGGCGGCTGCGGTCTGTCGCGGCGCAAGGTCGAGTACCTTGGTGACCTGGCCGGGCATTTCCTGAGCGGCCAGTTGCAGCCGGCAGCCTGGGCGCAGCTCGACGACGATGAAATCATCGCCGAGTTGGTTGCCGTGCGCGGCATCGGCCGCTGGACGGCAGAAATGTTCCTGATCTTCAACCTGATGCGGCCGGACGTTTATCCGCTGGACGACATCGGCCTGCAACGTGCCGTCTTCATGCGTTATTTCGCCGGTGAAAAGCAGCCGCACCGGGTGCTGGCGGAACTGGGCGAGCGTTGGCGGCCGTGGCGTTCGGTCGCTACCTGGTATCTCTGGCGCAGCCTCGATCCGGTGCCGGTCGAGTACTGAAAAAGCTTGCTTCTGCCCTTTGGGGTAAAATGCGCCCCAACTTAGAAAACGAGCAGTCCATGAAAACAAGTTTCCTCGACTTCGAGCAATCCATTGCCGACCTTGAAGCCAAGATCGAAGAGCTGCGCTTTGTGCAGGACGATTCCGCCGTCGATATTTCGGAAGAAATCGATCGCCTGGAAAAGAAAAGCGGCCAACTGACCAAGGACATCTACGCCAAGCTGACGCCGTGGCAGATTTCGCAGGTCGCCCGCCATCCGCAGCGCCCATATACGCTGGATTACGTGCAGCACATCTTCACCGATTTCGAAGAACTGCACGGTGACCGCGCCTTTGCCGACGATCATGCCATCGTTGGTGGCCTGGCCCGCTTCAACGGCCAGCCGGTCGTCGTCATTGGCCACCAGAAGGGCCGCGATACCAAGGAAAAAATCTTCCGCAACTTCGGCATGCCGCGCCCCGAGGGCTATCGCAAGGCCTTGCGCCTGATGAAGCTGGCCGAGAAGTTCGGCATCCCGGTAATGACCTTCGTCGACACCCCGGGCGCCTACCCCGGCATCGACGCCGAAGAGCGCGGCCAGTCCGAGGCGATCGGCCGCAACCTGTACGTGATGGCCGAACTGAAAGTGCCGGTCATCGTCACCATCATCGGTGAAGGCGGCTCCGGCGGTGCGCTGGCCATTGCCGTCGGCGACACTGTGCAGATGCTGCAATACTCCACTTACTCCGTCATCTCGCCGGAAGGCTGCGCCTCCATTCTCTGGAAGAGTGCCGAAAAGGCGCCGGAAGCCGCCGAAACCATGGGTATCACGGCACAGCGCCTGAAAACCCTGGGGCTGGTCGACAAGGTGGTCAACGAGCCGCTTGGCGGCGCCCATCGCGATCATGTCGCCATGGCGCAAAACCTCAAGAAGGCCCTGCAGGATGCCCTCAAGCAGCTCTCCGGGCTGTCCACGAGCGAACTGCTGGCGGCCCGCTACGAGCGGTTGATGAGCTATGGCCGCTTCAAGGAACAGCCGGCCAAGTGACCTGCCGGCGCGGGTTGGCGCCTTTCTCGCCGCCCGCAGCGCACCGTCGGATCGGCTTTCAGTTGGCCTCTCCGGCGGTTGCGATTCCGTCGTCCTGCTCCATGCCTTGGTCGCCTGCGGACTAAAGGAGCGTCTGCAGGCCATTCATGTTCATCATGGCCTGTCGCCTAATGCGGATGCCTGGGCCGATTTCTGCACCGATTACTGCCGTCGCCTCGATGTGCCGCTCACCGTACGCCGTGTCGTGGTCGATGCGAACACCAGCGGTGGCCTGGAGGCTGCGGCCCGTGAGGCGCGCTATGCGGTGTTCGCCGAAACAGCCGGCGATATCCTGCTCCTTGCACATCACCGGGGCGACCAGGCGGAAACGGTGTTGTTCAACCTGCTGCGCGGTTGCGGTGTGACCGGTGCGGCAGGCATTCCCGTCGAGCGGCGTTTGGGGTATCGTCGTCTGTTGCGCCCCCTGCTTGGCCTGGCGCGCAGCGAAATCGAAGCCTATGCCCGGGCAGCCAACCTGGCCTGGATTGAGGACGAAAGCAACGACGACACGGCCTTGACGCGCAATTTCCTGCGCCATGAAGCGCTGGTCAGCCTGAGCCAGCGCTTCCCCGCCGCTGAGTCCGCGCTGGCCCAGGCGGCGGCCAATTTTGCCGAAGCCGGTGATCTGCTCGACGATCTGGCCGCTCTCGATTGGCAGACTGTCGGCGAAGGCGAGTCGGCACTGATCGGTGAGTTGCGCCAGCTCCCCTTGCCGCGCCTGAAGAACCTGCTGCGCCATCGTTTGCGCACCTTGGGCTGGCAGGTGCCGGTAGCCAGTCGACTCGACGAATTTGCCCGCCAGTTGCTGGCTGCCGCGCCGGATCGGCATCCCGAGCTGCAGTTGCCGGACGGCAAAATGCGGGTCGCGCAGCGCCGTTTGCATTGGCTGGCGGGAAAATAACAAACTGTTACCTGCCTGTCTTTCCGCAGCGAATCCCCTTCAGTTACAATCAAAGGATTACTTTTTTCATAGACCGGCCATGATTACTGGATCCATTGTCGCCATCGTCACCCCCATGCAAGAGGATGGCAGCCTCGACCTGAATTCCTTCCGCAAGCTGCTCGACTGGCATGTGCAGGAAGGTACCGATGCCGTCGTGGTCGTCGGTACGACCGGCGAATCGCCGACGGTCAATGTCGAGGAGCATTGCGAACTGATCAAGGTCGCGGTCGAACACATCGCCGGCCGTATCCCGGTGATCGCCGGTACCGGCGGTAATTCGACCTCGGAAGCCATCGAACTGACCGAGTTCGCCAAGAACGCCGGTGCCGACATGTCGCTGTCGGTCGTGCCGTACTACAACCGTCCGACCCAGGAAGGCATGTATCGCCACTTCAAGGCCATTGCCGAAGCCGTCGAGCTACCCATCCTGCTCTACAACGTACCGGGCCGCACCGTTGCCGACATGTCCAACGACACCATCCTGCGTCTGGCCGAGGTACCGGGCATCGTCGGTGTCAAGGATGCGACCGGCAACCTCGACCGTGCCAGCGACCTGATCGCCCGCGCGCCCAAGGCGTTCGGCCTCTATACCGGCGACGACATGACGGCCGTGGCGAGCATCGCCCTTGGCTTCCATGGCGACATCTCGGTGACCGCCAACGTCGCGCCGCGCCTGATGCACGAAATGTGCGTCGCCGCCCGCAACGGCGACATGGCCAAGGCCCGCGAAATCCACTTCAAGCTCGTCGGCCTGCATCGCGACCTGTTCTGCGAAGCCAACCCGATCCCGGTCAAGTGGGCCGTCCATAAGCTCGGCCTGACGCCGAACGGCATTCGCCTGCCGCTGACCACCCTGTCCGAAGCCAGCCAGCCGCGTGTCCTGGCTGCGCTGCGCCAAGCCGGCCTGATCGCCTGACCCCCGGAGTACAAGAAACATGAATCGTCGGCTTTCCGGCCTCGCCCTTTCCCTGCTTGCCGTTGCGCTGGCCGGGTGCAGCATGCTTCCCGATTCCCGCAAGATCGAATACAAGTCGGCCGGCAAAGTACCGTCGCTGGATATTCCGCCCGATCTGTCGCAGATTGCCCGTGACGACAAGTACCTGGTGCCCGATGCCGCCGGCAAGGGCTCGGCTACCTTCTCGGCCTACAGTGCCGACCGTACACCGCAGGCCCAGGCGCAGAACAGCGTCGTGCTGCCGCAGGTGGACAAGGTGCGCGTCGAGCGCTCCGGCAACCAGCGCTGGCTGGTCGTTGCCGTACCGGCCGACAAGCTGTGGGATACCGTCAAGGACTTCTGGCAGGAAACCGGTTTCATCATCAACGTCGAGCGCCCGGAAGCCGGTGTGATGGAAACCGACTGGGCCGAGAATCGTGCCAAGATCGGCCAGGACTTCATCCGCAACACCCTGGGCCGCCTGCTCGACTCGCTGTATTCGACGGGCGAGCGCGACAAGTTCCGCACCCGCTTCGAGCCGGGCGCAACGCCGGGAACGACCGATATTTTCATCAGCCATCGCGGCATGGAGGAGGTCTACACTTCCTCGGCCAAGGACGATACCCGCTGGCAACCGCGGGCAGCCGACCCGGAACTGGAAGCTGAAATGCTGCGCCGCCTGATGGTGCGCCTGGGTTCGGAAGAAAAACGGGCCGAGGCTTCGCTTGCCTCCGTCAAGGCCGAACCGCGCGCCAAGCTGGCCAAGTCGGATGACGGCGCCGGCACGCTGGAGGTTCTGGAGCGCTTCGACCGCGCCTGGCGCCGTGTCGGCCTGGCGCTCGACCGCGTCGGCTTCACCGTCGAGGATCGCGACCGCTCGCGTGGCCTGTACTTCGTGCGCTATGTCGACCCCGAGGCTGACAATCGCAGCAAGAAGGACACCGGCCTGCTGTCCAAGCTGGCTTTCTGGAAGAGTGATGCGCCGGTCAATAGCAATGTCCAGTATCGCATCCATGTCAGTGAGGATGGGCAGCAGAGCGTCGTCAAGATCCTGTCGGCCGAAGGCGGTACCGACAAGTCGGAAACCGCGAAGAAGATTCTCGGCCTGCTCCTCCAGCAGTTGCAGTGATTCGTTTTGCCTCGCTCGGCAGTGGCAGCGCAGGAAATGCGCTGCTCGTCGAGGCCGGGGCTACTTGCCTGATGCTCGATTGCGGCTTCGGCTTGCGGGAAACCGCCAGCCGTTTGCAGCGCCTGGGTCGGCAGCCTGCCGACCTGGCGGGCATCGTCGTCACGCATGAGCATGGCGACCATGTCGGCGGCGTATTCCGCCTGGCCCGCAAATACGAACTTCCGGTATGGCTTACCCATGGCACCTGGGCTGCATGTCGGGAGGATGATGCCGGACTCGATCTGCGCATCATCGATAGCCACCGTTCCTTCTCCGTTGACGATCTGGAGGTGGCTCCGTTTCCTGTTCCGCACGACGCGCGCGAACCTGTTCAGTACGTGTTTTCTGCTGCCGGTAAGCGCTTGGGTGTGCTGACGGATGTTGGTCAAACAACACCGCACGTCTGCGAGATGCTCACCCGGTGCGATGGTTTGGTGCTCGAATTCAACCACGATGCCGGCATGCTCGAACGCTCGGCTTATCCGGCCTCGCTCAAGCGCCGCATTGCCGGGCGTTTCGGCCATCTTGAAAACGGGGCCGCAGCGGCACTGTTGCGGGATATTGACTGTTCCGGCCTGCAGCATCTGGTGGCGGCGCATCTGAGCGAGCGCAATAATCTGCCGGCATTGGTTCTGGATATGTTGGGCGAAATGTTCGCCGGGGTGCCAACGGAAATCGGCGTGGCAACGCCAGATTCAGGTTTTGATTGGCGTACCCTGGCCTGAAAAATCTTCAGGCAATAAAAAACGGAGCCGAAGCTCCGTTTTTTGTGAGAGCAAGAAGGATTACTTCTTCTCTTCGGCCGGCTTGGCGGCTTCCATGCCGGCCATACCAGCTTGCTCGGCCGGCTTGGCGGCTTCCATACCAGCCATACCAGCTTGTTCAGCCGGCTTGGCGGCTTCCATACCGGCCATGCCAGCTTGCTCAGCCGGCTTGGCTTCCGGAGCCGGGGCAGCAGCCGGGGCCGGGGCAGCGGCCGGAGCAGCCGGCTCTTCCTTCTTGCCACAGGCGGTCAGGGCAACAGCCAGCAGAGCGGCGACGAGAATAGACTTATTCATGGGATTTCCTTATCGACAAGAACCAAAAAATTCTGAATTTTGGGAGATCAGGAGCTACCTGATCAGCACAAGATTATAGCAAGAAAAATGCTTGCAACGCGCTTCATTTGTTGCAATGCGAAATGGCGGGCGAATATTTACAATCCAATCACCGAATTTGTGATTCTTTCGCCACCTTCTGCCCAGATTTCCTCAAATCTGGCGAGGTAGGGGCGCAGTTCGTCGGCTTCGTCGATCAGCAATTTGCTGCGTGGCATGTCGCGCTCGAAACGGATCAGCGCGTGCTTGCCATCCGCAATGATCATGCTGTCGCGCAGGTGGCTGATCTGGCTTGGGGTTTCCTGGGCAGCGGCAAGGTGGCCGTAAGTGGTGAGCAGGTTTTGCAAAATCGGGTGCTGCTGGCGTAGCGGGGCGCCATTGCGTACGGCGATGCGAAGAATCTGCCCTTGTTTACCGCCCAGCAGGCGCTTGATGTGGCCGAGGCGGGGCGGTGAGTCCAGCTTCAGGCTACTCAGGTCTTCGTCGTAGATGCAGATTTGGTGGCAGGCAACCGCCAGCAAACGGTCGAGTGCCGTCTGGTAATCCGCCCAGGTGGTGATCAGTTCGCGAGCCATGGCGCTTAGTGTAACCGATTGAT
>CAZDRS010000070.1:0-10394 GCA_964507585.1 uncultured Dechloromonas sp. | reverse complement strand
GCCGTAGTCGGTGATGTTCTTGACGATACCCTTGACGACGGTGCCTTCCTTGAGGTTCTCGAGCAGCTTTTCGCGATCCTTGTCAGCGGTGGCTTCGAGCACGGCACGGCGGGACATCACAACGTTGTTGCGCTTGCGATCCAGCTTGATGACCTTGAATTCAAGGGTCTTGCCTTCGTACGGGGTGGTGTCCTTGACCGGACGCATGTCGACCAGGGAACCCGGCAGGAAGGCGCGCACGCCATTCGACATGACAGTCAGACCGCCCTTGACCTTACCGGTGATGGTGCCGGTAACCAGGGTGTTGTTGTTCAGGGCTTCTTCCAGGAAGTTCCAGGCGGCGATGCGCTTGGCACGGTCGCGCGACAGGCGCGTTGCGCCGTAGCCGTCTTCCAGCATTTCGATGGCAACTTGAACGAAGTCGCCTTCCTTGACTTCGATCTCGCCCTGATCATTCAGGAATTCTTCGAGCGGAACATAGGATTCCGATTTCAGGCCGGCATTGACCACGACGAAATTGTGATCGATGGCCACCACTTCAGCAGTGATGACTTCGCCTTGACGCATTTCCTGGCGAGCCAGGGATTCTTCAAATAGTTGAGCAAAAGATTCCATTACGGAGAGAACTTTCATGCCACGAATCGCGAGACCCGCAGCGGGTTGAGGTTAAAAACAGGTTACCGACCGTTGCAGTCGGCAACCCCGTTACAGCGACGCCGCCTTGGCCCAAGCCAGCACCTGGTTCACCGCCTGTTCGATGGTGAGATGCGTGGTATCAAGCAACTTGGCATCCGCTTCCTGCCTGAGCGGCGCAACGCTACGCTGCGCATCGCGCGCGTCACGTTCCTGCAGATCAGCCAGAAGATCAGCGAGATTAGCAGAGAAACCTTTTTCGATCAACTGCTTATAGCGGCGTTCGGCACGCGCTTCCGCACTCGCCGTAAGGAAGACCTTGAGCGGCGCCTGCGGGAAGATCACCGAGCCCATATCACGCCCATCGCCAACCAAACCCGGGGCGGTATTGAAAGCCCGCTGACGGAACAACAAGGCCTCGCGCACCGCAGGCAAAGCAGCAACTTTCGAGGCGCCAGCCGACATTTCCTCGGTGCGAATAGCGTCACCGACCAGCGCGCCATTAAGGCGGATATCGCTGCCCACGAACTCGACATCGAGATGGGCCGCCAGCGCGGCAACACCAACCTCATCGGCCCAATCGACGCCCCCTTGCTTTGCTGCCAGCGCAGTCAGCCTGTACAGCGCGCCGGAATCCAGATAGACATAGCCCAAAGCCTCGGCCACCCGCGCCGCAACCGTACCCTTGCCTGAAGCGGACGGGCCGTCGATGGCAATCACAGGCGCAGCCTTGGTGACTTCGGCAAAACGTTCGAAGTAATCCGGGAAGGTCTTAGCGACGCATTTCGGATCGTTGATCCGGAGCGGCGTACCAAAGGCGGCCAGCGAGAAGCACATGGCCATGCGATGGTCGTCGTAGGTATCGATGGCCGCCGGATGCAGCTTCACGACCGGTGTAACGCGAATATAGTCAGCCCCTTCCTCGACTTCCGCCCCCAGCTTGCGTAGCTCGGTCGCCATCGCCGCGATGCGATCGGTTTCCTTAACCCGCCAGCTGGCAATATTGCGCAGGGTCGTCGTACCTTTGGCGAACAGTGCGGTGGTCGCCAGCGTCATTGCGGCATCAGGAATGTGGTTGCAATCGAGATCGACCCCAACCAAGCCACCTTCCGGCGCCCGCGCCTCCATCCAGTTCGGCCCCATGGTGATCCGTGCCCCCATTTCGGCCAAGGCCTCGGCGAACTTCACATCGCCCTGGATCGAATCCCGACCAACACCTTCGACCCGCACCGGCCCGCCGCCAATGGCGCCGAGGGCCAGAAAGTAGGAAGCCGACGAGGCATCGCCCTCAACGTAGATTGTTCCCGGCGAAACATAGCGGCTGCCGGCCTTGATCGTGAAGCGCTGCCAACCGTCTCGTTCGACGATGACGCCAAAACGGGCCATGGTCGCCAGCGTGATCTCGATATAGGGTTTGGAAATGAGTTCGCCAACCACCTCGACAACCACCGTTTCCCCGGTCAGCGGCAAGGCCATCAGCAAACCGGTCAGGAACTGACTGGAGACATCGCCGCGCACCTTGACCACACCGCCCGACTGGATGCTGGCGGGTTTCAGATGGAGCGGCGGATAGCCCTCGTTGCCTAGATAGGTGATATCAGCCCCCAACTGGCACAGCCCCTCGACCAGATCTCCAATCGGCCGCTCGTGCATACGAGCGACGCCCTTCAGGATGTAATCGCCGTCAGAAAGCGCCAACGCGGCGGTCAGTGGGCGAAAGGCTGTACCGGCGTTGCCCAGAAAGAGCTCCGCCTGTTTGACGGGGAAGCCCCCGTCGCTCCCCGTGATACGCCAGTCTTCCCCGCCTAGGTGTACCACGCCGAAACCCAACGCCTTAAGCGCATCAAGCATGCGTTCGGTGTCGTCGGAAGCCAGTAGGTCGCGAACCTCAGTTACGCCTTCAGAGAGGGCGGCCAGCAACAGGACGCGATTGGAAATACTCTTCGAGCCTGGCAGGCGAACGCTACTGGCGGCAGAACACAATTGGGGGAGATCGATAAAATCCATGTCCGGATACGCACCGAAAAACCGTGCAGTTTATCCGGATCCGACCAAGTCAGAAACCCGCCGGTTACTCAGCTGCTCAAATCAGCGAGGTATTCCGGCACATATTTCTTCAAACCCGACTTCACATCGGCGGACGGACGAATCGACGAGTGCAGCCAGCACAGCAGTTCCTCGTACTCGGCAACAGGCAATTCATCAGAAAGTCGTGCAATCCGCAGCTTCGGGTGGGGGGTCTGCAGCGTTGTCTCATTATCAGCCAGCAATTCCTCGTAGAGTTTCTCGCCGGGTCGCAAGCCGGTGAATTCGATTTTCACCTCCTCTTCGGAAAACCCTGAGAGGCGAATCATGTCGCGCGCCAGATCGACAATCCTCACCGGATCCCCCATTTCGAGAACGAAGATCTCCCCCCCCCGCCCCATCAGCCCGGCCTGCAGCACCAGTTGGGCTGCTTCAGGGATAGTCATGAAATAGCGGACGATATCCGGATGCGTGACGGTCACCGGGCCGCCCTGGGCAATTTGTTCCCGAAACTTGGGAATGACGCTGCCATTGCTTCCCAGCACATTGCCGAAGCGAACGATCACAAAACGCGTCACGCCCCGGTTGTTGACCGCCAAGCAAAGCCGTTCGGCCAAGCGCTTGGTAGCCCCCATGACATTGGTCGGGTTGACAGCCTTATCGGTGGAAATCAGAACGAATTTGCGAACCTGCGCCTCTTGGGCCGCCCTTGCCACGGTGAGCGTCCCCAAGGCATTGGTGCGTACAGCCTGCCAGGCATTGACGCTTTCCATCAAAGGTACGTGCTTGTAGGCGGCGGCATGGAACACGACAACCGGCAGTTCTTGTGCAAAAATCTCTGCGACCCGCTCTTTGTCACGGACATCAGCCGCCCATGACTGGCACTGCAACGACGGATGTCTGACGCTCAACTCTTCACCAATGCGGTAGAGCGCGAATTCGGAAGCATCAACCAATACCAGTCGCGATGGCTTGAAGCGTGCGATCTGGCGGCAGAGTTCGGAACCAATAGAACCGCCAGCTCCCGTAACGAGCACGACGTTGCCTCCAAGCAAGTCGTGTACGCCGTTGTCGTCCAGCGAAACGGCTTCGCGCCCCAGCAAGTCCTCCAGTTCGACTTTGCGAACACTGGATACCGACAGCCGTCCGGACAACAGATCGTCATACGAGGGCACGGTCATGACTGTCAGCCCTGCCGCCGAAGCCAGTTCCGTTGCCCGTCGCCGCTGGGCAGGCCGGGCATTCGGCATAGCGATGATGGCATGCCTAGCACCCAAGGTTTCCGCAATTGAGCCGATGTTTTCAATCGGCGACATGATGGGCAAGCCCCTCAAACGACTCCCTGCGCCCCCAGAATTGTCATCGATAACGGCCACGGCATACCACTGGCCGCTACGGTGAATTTCCCGCAGTAACGAATCTGCCGCCTCTCCTGCCCCGATGATCAGAACCGGCTGTCCACGCAGTTTGGCCGGACCATAGAGACGATGCTCCTTCCAGCTTCGATAGGCAAACCGCGTTCCACCCATGATGATGGCAAGAAGCAGCGGGTGCAGAACCAGCACCGAACGCGGAATCAGCGACACCTTGAAGATGGCGACTACGGTCGAGGCCAGCAAGGCACCAACAAAGACCGCACTGAGCAAATGTTGCAGATCGGCAATGCTAGCAAAACGCCAAAGCCCTTGGTACAGCCCAAAAAAATAGAATAGGACGGCGAACAGCGGTAGCACCCAGAGCAGACCTCCAACAGCCCCCTCCAGAAACTCAGCCGGCGTATCGAAGTTGAAGCGCAGCCAGAATGCCAACAACCAGGCGCCACCAGCAGCACAAACATCAAAGGTAAAGGCAGCCAGCGTCCGTGGATTCAGGCCAAAGAGTGTCGGTTTTGTTGTTTTTTTCATACTGCATTAATGCGAAACACCGTCGCTTCTCACGACCTTGAGGGCAGTCAGCCCAAGGATACGGAGATCGAACCAGAAGCTCTGTCGCCGAAGATATTCGACATCGAGAGCGACTTTTTCGAGAATTGGCAACTCATCCCGACCGTTGATCTGCGCCCATCCAGTCAGACCTGGTTGTAATTCGTGAACGCCTACCTCGGTTCGCAACGTAACCAAGTCGTCCTGATTGAACAGGGCCGGACGCGGACCGACAAAACTCATGTCGCCGATCAATATACTCCAAAGCTGCGGCAGTTCATCAAGGCTAGAGCGACGCAAGAAAGAGCCAATTGGCGTCAGATACATAGCAGGGTCATTCAACAAATGCGTTGCGACTGCAGGTGTGCCCACGCGCATACTCCGGAACTTTGGCATCCTGAAGATTCCGTTTCCCCTTCCAACCCGATCAGACCAGTAAAGCACGGGGCCTGGAGAGGTGAGCCTTACCATTACAGCAACCAGTAATATGGGCAAGGCCAATAGCAAGATCGCAACCAGCGCCAAAACAATATCTGTTAAACGCTTCATTGTCCCAACATTTCATTCAAGCCATCGTGGAGATGCACCCGAGCCAACCATCCGAGTTCCTGCTCGATTCGCGCCGGCGAATACCAAGCCGATTCAAGAAGACGATCCAGCACTTCGCTGTCAAATGGCATCCGCCGTCCCGACAGCCTACCAAGCCCATCTCCGAATTGTGCTGCCATCCGCAACCCCCATTCCGGAACAGCCCAGCTACACTTTTTCATATGCTGCGCAGCACGTAGCGCGTCGTACAGTTCGCGCCCCGAAGGAGCATTTCGCGACGCGACAATGTAATTGCGCCCGTTGGCACGCGGATCCAATGCGGCATGCTGCATTGCCAAAATCACGTCATCAACATGTACAAGCGAACGATGATTGTACGTCTCCGGAAGCGGAGGAAACCAGCCACGCACAACCATTCGCCCCATGCGTTCCAAATTACCTTTCCCTCCACGGCCATACACCATCACCAAGCGAAGATTTACGACGTGCATGCCATATTCTTTTCCTGCCGCCGCAACAACGCCCTCTGCCGCAAGCTTTGAACGACCATAATCGGAATCTGGTTCTCCTGAAAAATTCTCGTCAACGCATAGCGCTCCCGGCTTAGGCATTGCCTTGACACTGGAAAGAAAAACGAAGCGCTTTACGCCGGCGCGCCCAGCGGCATTGACGAGATTTCGCGTTCCCTCGAAATTGACTTTCCAATGCATGTCGGCATCAGCTCCGGAAAGCGATTTGAATGCATGGGCATATCCTGCACAATGAAAAACAGTATTGACCCCTGCACAAGCTGCCCTCAACGTCACAGGCTCAGACAAATCGCACAGCACACAATCGGGGTCACCAGCCAGTGGGCGACGAGACAGGCAACGAACCGCCAAACCATCTCTGCGCAAAGCACGAGTGAGACGTGCCCCAATGAAGCCGTTTCCGCCAGTCACCAAATTCATCGGAGGTCGCCCGGGCACCGCGGCAGTCGCCCCCAGTGCTTGACAAAGTAGCGGAACATGCTACTCAAATGCCAACACAGATGGCGCCATTTGCGATGACTGTCACGTCGTGCATCATGAATGATCGCCACCGCGGGTACGGCAACAATTCGGTAGCCCGCCTTCCACAAGCGGACACAAATATCAACGTCCTCGTAATAAAGAAAGAAGCCCTCGTCAAACCCCCCCAACGCGCGAAATACTTCACTACGGAACAGCATAAACATGCCGGCGACCCACTCTGGTGAAAAGGGCTGCCCCTCGCTAGGCAGAACATATCGCCCATCGTTCCACCCGAATGATTTTGAAATCAAAGAACTTAGTGTCGGAAAATGACGCCAGCTATCCTCGTACTGCCCAACAGGAGTATTGACACGTGGTGCGACCATACCGACCCCCGTGTCCGCCAAGCTGCCCATCAGAACCGAAAAAGGATTACCTTTCAGTTCGATGTCGGGATTCAATGGGCAAAAGAAAGTTTGAGTGCACACTGAAAACGCCGCATTGTGGTTTGCAGCAAATCCCTTGGGGAGCTGATTTTCCAGCTTGCTAACACGCCCATCGCCCGGCAACGCCATCTCTTCCGGAATATTCAGGGTGACGATCACCTGCGACACATCTGGGAATGCCAGCAACTGCATCACAAGCTCTTGAACCATTGCCCCATGTCCATGGCTGACAATTGAAACCGCGATCATGAGAAGTTCACGTCAGCGTGGATAATCATGCAGCCAGTTTCCCGGAACGCCCACGTAGGCCATCAATCACACCTCGCACCATCATTTTCAGATGCAGCAAGCGCGGCTTGGCAAAAAGCACATAAAAACCGAAACGTAGAATACCGCGCATCCCATCAGCCCATTTCCACGCCAACGGCACATGCCTCATCCGATAGAGAAGCACCGCGTTACGAAACATGTAATAATGGCGCAACGGGCTTCTCGCCGGATAAGCCGTACCCAGAAAACGAATCGGCTCATCACCCAAGGAATGGGCCATTTTTGCTGAGAAGCAACCAAAATTCTCGTACCCCATGCTTCGGGCGCGGTGCCCCCATTCAATATCGACGTAATCGATAAACAACGCCGCGGCCATGTCACCGACCACATCCAGAACGGGCATTGGAATCAGGCATCCGGAAGCAATCAAGTAATCCACACTGACCGCGTCGCCAATCTCTGGCGACATACAGCGTTTCAACGCCCCTCCTTGCACCCGAATAAATGGAGGAGGATTGTTTTGCCGGTCATCGAGATATCGTGGACCTATCGACGCCACCCGACACCCTTCCGAAACAAGGTGCATTTCACAAGCAAGCAGTTTACTGACCATATCAGTGGCCGGGGCACTATCATGATCAAACAATATTACGTGTGACGCGTGAACATTACGCGCCCATTCAATACCACAGTTTTGCGCCTTGGCTATACCGCGATTATCTCCTAAAGAAATAACCGATAATTGGTTTCCGAAGCGAGCCATCAAAATTGATGAAACATCAACTGCAGAACCATTATCAACCACCACGACAAATGCGACTTGCCCAGCAAGGCTTTTCAACAAAGTGATAAGACTCTCCATATTAGGCTGAAAAGTAACCACAACCGCAACCACACAAGTCATTTAACGGCCTCTTCAATCACAAAAATACGCTAAAACCTCTTTGGCAAAACGTCGAACATTTTCCTTTGATTGGTTCTCTTTTTCCATAACACGCGGCAACACAAGATCCGCAGTTTCTCGCGCCCATTCAATATCATCAAATCCATAAGCAAGACCATAACGATCAGCCTCTTGCTCAATCCACTGAGTTTTATCCAGCCCCTCATCCGGCACAACTACAGAATCCGCACCGCACCAAACAGCAAAGTGAGAATAAGCAGTATAAGGATCGTATGAAATAAAAGTCCTGACTCTTTTGAGTATCGCTGAGACCTCAGCATGAGATTTTCCATCGATAAGTTCCGAGTCATTCAAATCGTGGACAATCCTCTTACCCTTTCCTTTCCGCAGACAATAAGCTGTACCATGGCGCAAATCAACCGGAACCGCACCATCTTTGTTATAAAACTCAAATGGAAAGCTTACAACATACAAAGGAGAAGTAGATTTCGCGGCATCAGGATAACAAAAACCTTGGGAAAAAGCACTGATATCAACATGAAACTCCCGCTCCCCAAAAAAAACTTTTCCAGTATGAAAACCCGGGCGATAAAGAAACCACCGAACCACGTTCTTCGCCAGCAGCGGGTTACCAAACACAATCTCTGGATAAACAACAATCCATTCGTCACCCAATGGAAAATCTGGCGACCTTATAATAGGTGTAGCCCATATTGGATTTGTTTTAAACCTTGTAAAACAACGAATAGCAGCATGCCTCATCAAATTCAACAACGGCGAGATTAATTGATTTGGGTAAACAGGCTCTCCATTAAACAATCTTGTAACATATGCCTCGTAACCAAGTTCGTTTAGCAATGCGCACAAGCGATGCAAGACAATACCACCACCGTCATCTTCTCGAAATGATGGTGCAAAAATCAAGAATTTTTTGAAGGTCATTGAGAACCTTGACGACACGACCGGAGCGTCCGATTCAATAATGACAGCGCCTCGAGATTCAGAATCCACACTAACAAAATGTAAATAGATACAGAAAAGCTGCCCCCTAAAAATACAACAACAATACCGGGGTAATCAATCAATAAATCAGCAATCTGTGCAGAAAAAAAGCCTCCAATCAGTGCGCATCCAAAATAAGGAAGCACATCAAACAGCTGCGCCCCCACCGAGTAGCCTATCAAAGGCTTAGAATATCTCACGTTTAAAATGTAACATAAAACAGACACAACAACTTGACTCCCCAATACCGCTTCAAGGCCATATGGGAGTGCAATCCAGAGAATAGACAATGAAATAACGGCCTTAACAATCTCAAGCCTTAAAAACAAATCCGACCTTCCTCTCACTTTCAATATATTAAGGTTCAGCGCATGCATCGGATATAGCATGTAGGCCACACATAGCCAACGAAAAATATTTGCAGCAGGCCACCAAGAGTCAGAAAGAAATGTCTTAAACAATAGATCCGCCATTCCCACCCCCATGGCTAACAAGGGGCTTACTATAAACACCATGATCTGTATTGTTTTTCTATAGGCATCACGAAGTACATCATTTTGCTGTCCAATTTTTGAAAAGGCCGAATAAGTTACATTTTGAACCGAATAGACAAGCTGCCCCATGACTACCTCCATGATCTTGTCGACAAAATAGTAATATCCCGCAAAAACTGGCCCTAGAAACCTCCCAATCAACCCAGGTACGGAATTTCGAACCACCACGGCTATCAATCCAGACAGAAATAGTTTAAATCCAAAATTGTAAAGCGGAGCAAGTAACCGAAAATACAGCCCATTGCTAAAACGGATCCCACTTGAAACCCAAAGCCATATAGCCGTTATTGCTGAACCAACAAGCGTTTGTGCAATCAACGCCCATACGCCAAATCCAACCCAAGCCATGCCAAGAGCTACCCCGCTAGAAATCAATGCTGAAGGAAAGCTAATTCGCATTAATGACTTAAAATCCAATCGTTGTTGCAAATAGGCAATCGGAACAATTTGAATTGCACCTAACAAGATTTGCAACCCACCCACTCGAACCAATGTATTTAAGCGAGGGTCATGATAGAAAGTCGCAATCAAGGGAGAGGCAATAAACAATAAGATATATGCTCCCAATCCCGCAGCCAAGCTAGCCAATGTAGATATCTTCAATAGCCGACAGGATAAATATCTGCGACGAATTAACGCCTCTCGCAACCCAGAATCCATCAATCCGATTGCGACAGCCATAAAAAGCGTCGACATCGAGATTAATCCGAAATCTTCTGGCTGAAGAAAGTATGCGAGCCCTAACGTTGTAATCGCCGTAACCCCTCGGCGAAACAACAGCTCGGTAAAATTCCACAGAACTCCACGGATTGTCGTTTGGGACAGCATCATTTATGGATTACCTGAACAGCCCGTGATATCAGCACAGGCCGTTGAAAACATTAGAAATAATCGATTTTTGGCGCTGACAGCAATAAGCCCGCCCCATTAGTCATATCCGCTCCTCAATCGGCGAAGGCGAAAACCATGCGCACCAACCACAAGTTGGCTAGAGAAAACAGCCTCGGAAGGCGCTCACAGCTACTCTCCAAGCCACAATAGCAAACATCTGAACAAGATCTCTGTTTCACTGATTCTGCACAACGGTGTGAAGCATC
>CAZDRS010000069.1:0-10607 GCA_964507585.1 uncultured Dechloromonas sp. | reverse complement strand
TGATCTTGCGCACGGTCAGCGAGTCGTCGACCACCATCACGGTCGGCAGGCTTTCCATCTCGGTCACCGCCGGCTCCGGCGCCACCGGAATCGCCGACTGCACGCTGACCACCGGCGTCCGGCTGGCCAAGGCCACCGGGTTCAGGATCAACACCACCTTGCCGTCGCCGAGCACCGTGGCACCGGCAATGCCGACCACGCGCGCCATCTGCGCACCGATATTCTTGACCACGACTTCCTGATTGCCCTTCAGTTCATCGACCAGCACCGCGACGCGTTGCGAACCGGAACGCAGCAAGAGCACCCAGTATTGGCGGTGCATCTCCGGCATGGCCTCGGCATCGCCGAGCAGATGCGGCAGGAAATGGAAGGGATAGCGGTTGCCCTGCCAGTCGACTTCGCCTTTTTCGCGAATCTCGGCCAGCGCCTTTTCCTTCATTTCCATGACCTGCTCGATCATGGTCGACGGGATGGCGTACAGCGCATTGCCGACGCGCGTCAGCAAGGTCTGCGTCACAGCCAGGGTGAGCGGCAGGTAGAGGCGGAAGGTGGAGCCCTTGCCGGCCTCGGAAACGATTTCGATACGGCCGCCAAGCTCGGCGACCTCGGTCTTGACCACATCCATGCCGACGCCGCGGCCAGCCAGTTGGGTCAGTTCCGTCGCCGTCGAGAACCCCGGCTGGAAGATGAAATCGTACAGCGTCGCATCGTCGGCCACCTGCCCCGCCTGGAGCAGGCCCATGGCCTCGGCACGGGCGCGGATACGTTCGATGTCCAGCCCCTTGCCGTCGTCGGTCATCGACAGGATGATTTCGTTGCCTTCCTGCACCAGTTTGACGGTGATTTCACCGACTTCCGGCTTGCCCACCGCCACGCGGTAGTCGCGATCCTCGATACCGTGCGCCACGGCATTGCGCAGCATGTGTTCGATCGGCGCCAGCATCTTGTCGAGCACCGAACGGTCGATATCGACCTGGCCGCCAATGATGTCCAGGTTGGCCCGCTTGCCCAGCTCCTTGGCGGTCTGGCGGACGATCCGGTAGAGGCGTTCGGTCTGGCTGGCGAAGGGCAGCATGCGCACGCCCATCAGTTCCTGCTGCAGGCTGCGGTTCAGGCGCGACTGGGCGATGATCGCCGCGTTGGCGTCATCGAGGTTCTTCAACAAGTTCTGCTGAACGGTTGCCACGTCATTGACCGATTCGGCCATGAAGCGCGTCAGCTCCTGGAAACGGGTGAAGCGATCCAGTTCCAGCGGGTCGAAATCGACCTCGCCGCCCGGGGTATGCGCTACCCGCGCCTGGATTTGCGTTTCGGCCTGGATTTCGATTTCGCGCAACTGGCGACGCAAGCGAATGACGTTTTCAGTCAGTTCGAGCAGCGAGCCCTTCAGGCTGCGCATTTCGCCTTCGATCCGGGTGCGGGCAATGGACAACTCGCCCGCCTCGTTAACCAGGCGATCGACCAGATCGGCGCGTACCCGCAGCGTAGCGCGCTGGCCGGCGGCATCGGTCTCGGCTTCGTGCTCGGCAACGGCTCCCGGAGCCACTGGCGTCACGGTGGCAGCCAGCACGGTGGCTTCGTCCACTGCAGCCGGTTCAACGGTCGCCGGCTCCTGCGGCCCTTCACGCAAACGTTCGACGGCCTGGGCCAGCATGTCGCAACCGGTTTCGATTTCCTCGATGAAAGCCACGGATGCCGGGCCGGCCCGCATGGCTTCCTCGACACGAGCTTCCAGCAGGTGGGTGGCTTCGCCGAGGTTCATCGCGCCGGCCATCCGCGCGCTTCCCTTGAAGGTGTGCAGCAGGCGGGCAATGGCATGGGCAGCAACACCGCTCGCCGGGTCGCCACGCCAGGCGCGGAGCTGTGTGGTCAGGTCGCGCGTCAGATCGGCCGCTTCTTCGAGGAAGATGGGCAGCAGTTGCTCATCGAGCTCATCGGTCAGTTGCGGCAGGACAGGCGCCTGGGTGGCTGGTGCGGCAGCCGGCATCTCCGGCTCGACCGGAGCCGGGCTGGCACTGGCCGTTCCCGGCAACTGGATGATTTCGGCACTGACCGGTGCCGGTGCCTCTTCGACGACCGGCGCCGGATGGAAGATATCGTCCAGCGCGGCGATCAGTTGCCCCTGTTCGACCGGCGCTTCCTGACGCGCCAGGCATTCGAACATGTCTTCAAGCGTAATGATGCTCTGGCGTACGGTTTCGATGCCTTCGATGCTGCCGGGATGAGCCGAACCATCCCGACGCAACAAGGCATGTTCCAGGGCAAGCGCCAGATGATGGATCGGCATCAGGCCCACGGTGGCGGCAATACCGGCCAGCGTATGCGCCGCGCGCGTCATGGCGAACGTTGTCGGCCCCTCGGGATCGGACTCCAGCACACCATAGCTTTCGACCAGGGTTTGCAGGTGGCCGCGCGCTTCTTCGCGGAAGATGTCGTACAGCGTCGGCGAAGCGGTAACCGTCGGCGGCAACTCCGGCTCGACGGCTTCGTTGGACGCTTCACAAACAGGTTCTAGGAGTTCAATAGGCGCTTCGCTGAGCGACATCGGCTCGACTGCCGACAAGGATTCCGCTTCGGGCTCGGCAATAGTCTCAACCGTCGGCAACGGCAATTCATCGGGGAAGGACAGCTCGATTTCCTCGATCTGCGGCAAGGCCGCCTCGGCGACCGGAATTTCGACCAATTCGGGCTCTTCGGCAGCGAGTTCCGCAGCCTCAATCAGAACGATTTCGTCGAGTTCCGGCTCAACAACCGGCTCAACTGCGGGCGCAACGACCGGTTGCGGCTCAGGCACGGCAACAGGCGCCGGCGCGGCCAACGGTTCGACACCACGCAGCCGTGCGGCCAGCGCAACCAGCGCCGATGCATCCGGGGCACGCCCCTGGCCGCTTTCCAGATGATGTACCCAATCCGAGAAGAGGGCATGCCCACTCTCGATCAACTGCATCAACTCCGGCGTTGCCCATTGATCCTGGCGCAGCCACAGGTTGAACGTCTGCTCCAGTTCCCAGGCCGTTTCACCGAAATCGGTCAGGCCGACCATGCGGCCGCTGCCTTTCAGCGTATGCGTGTTGCGACGGATGGTGGTCAGTGCTTCCAGATTGTGCGGATCGGACTGCAGAACGGCTTTCTGCTCGCCCATGGTATCCAGCACTTCCCGGGCTTCCTCGAGGAAGATGGCGAGCAGTTCGGCATCGATTTCCTCGTGTGTCGAATCCGCCAATTGCTGGGTTTCGGCCGAAGGCTGCAGGACTTCCGATTCCTGCGGCTTGAGCGCCGCCAATGCGGCATCGATCCGGTCGCTGCCCAGGTCGCCGGTTTTCAGCGCCTCCAGGGCCGCCTTGGCGCTCTGACCAAGTTCGTGGTTGGCCACCAGATCGGCGTCCTGCTGAATGGCCTTCAGGTTCTGCTTGAGCTCCGCCTGCAGGCGCTCGTCCTGCGGTGCCTCCTTCAGGGCCTCGACCAGGGCCTGGGTGTCGCGGGCTTGGCGGGCCAGTTCGTCCTCGACGCTGACCACCGGCTGCGGCGCGGCTTCTGCCTCTTCTTCGGCCACCACGGCGGTCTTGCCCTGCATGCGGGCAACGAAGGCATCGAAGTCCGACTCGCCACTGGGCAAGGCATCGACGAAGAAACCGAGGGTGGACAGCTGGCGGGCGATTTCCTCGAACTCATCGGGCGCGTGCGCCGCCCCGGGCTGCACCAGGCGATGGATATGTTCGGTGCAGGCAGTCACGCTCGATGCCGCGCTCAGGTGGCCCAGCATGGCCAGGGCACCGGCCGTTTGCTTGAGCGGCCCGTCGAGCACAGACAGGTCGTGTTCGCCGGAGGGATCGCGGAAATAGGCGTCGAGCGCTTGCTCGACCTGGGCCAGATTGTTCTGGATCTCCCGGGCGACCTGGCTGATCAGCAATTTCTCCTGCGCCCGGCGGGTCATTTCGTCGAGCAGGGGCACGGCCACATCGGCCGCCGGCTTGCCGGCGATGCACGCATACAGGCGAGCCACCATGTGGTCGACCTGCTGGGCGAAATCGGTACCCAGGCGCTTGAAGCTCTCCTGCGCGTTTTGCAGCAGCAGGATGGCGGTTGCCACCTCCATCGCCACCGTGTCGCCAAAACGTGAGGCATCTTCCGACAACCAGTTGGCAATCGCGCCCAGCCCCTGGCCCAGACGCTTCAGGTCAGTCTGGCCGATTTCCTCGGTCATCGCGGCGACGCTGCGCACCTGCTCGGCGAAGGCCGGCAAAGCTGCAGTGCTGCCCGACGAGCACACCCGGTTCCATTGTTCCTCGACATTGCCCAAGAGCTCGCGCAGGCGGCGCAGCACGGCATCTTGCGGCTGGCTGCCGGAAACCTGCTCCGGGCTGGGCAACTGCGCGGTCAGGCCAAAGGTGGACTGCACCTGGGCAACGACACCCCCGGCATCGGAACCGGCCTGGGCGACGTGGTACAAGGCTTCGCGCATCAGGCGCTCGGCCAGGCTGCTCGAACCTTCGAGCAGGCGGCGGATTTGTTGATCGATACGGGCGCTGACCTGACGCACCGAGGTATCGGCACTGACTGCCGGATCCTTCAGCGCCTCGATGAAGGCCAGCGCCGTCCACCAGAAGGAGCGCGCAGCCTGGGTTTCCTGCGTGGCTTCGATGTGGGTCAGGGCTTCCAGCATCAAGCGCCGCCCGTCTTCCGCCTGGGCCGGCTTGGTCAGCCACAACAGCAGACCTTTCTGGTAGCGGGCACGCTCGTTCTTGAGCAATTGCTGCAATTCGCCCGGCGTCAGGGCGGGCGCAGCCTGCGTGCGCTTGGGTGGGCGCAGCGTCAGGTCGGGGAAGAACAGGTCGCTCGCCCGCGCCGTCGGAATGCCGCGCACCTTGGCCAGTTCAAGATAGACCGGCATCAGGCGCAGGGGTTGATTGGGCTCGCCGGCCATCAATTCGTCAAGATAGCCCCGCACCCCGGCCATCGCCTGGCCGACAGCGGCGACCACGCCATCGTCGATTCCCGTGCGACCATCCTCGAGCGCGTCGAGCAAGGCTTCCAGTGACTCGGTAACCTGGGTGATGCCATCCAGACCGACGATGGACAAGGCACCATGCACCTGGTGCACATGGGTGCGGCAGAACTTGAGCTTGGTGACATCCGCCTCGGCGACGTATTGGCCAAAGGCCGCTTCCGCCCGCTCCAGCGCCAGGTCAATCTCGCCCTTGACCCAGGTCAGGGGGCCCAAATCGAATTCAGTTGCCGCGTTCATAGTCTCTCGCGATCGATGTGCGTCAATCCACCTTGAAGCCGGCGACGGAACCCTTGAGTTCGGAAGCCAGTGCGGTCAATTCGTCGACGGCCTCGGCGGTACGCTGCGTGCCGGCCGTGGTTTGTTCGGTAACGTTCAGGATGTCCTGCATCAGGCGCGCCACCTGGCTGGCGGAATCGGCCTGGCTCTGCGTCGAACTGGAAATGTCCTGAATCAGGTCGGCCAGATCGCGCGACACCTGGCCGATCTCGGAGAGCGCCTGACCGGCCGCGTCGGAGAGCTTCGCCCCCTCGACCACCCCGCGGGTGGATTGTTCCATGGCGGACACCGCATCCTGCGTGTCGGTCTGAATGGTCTTCACAATCGCCGCAATCTGTTTCGTCGCTTCGGCCGAACGTTCGGCCAGTCGCTGCACTTCCTCGGCAACCACCGTGAAGCCGCGGCCCGCGTCACCGGCGGAGGCCGCCTGGATGGCGGCGTTCAGAGCCAGAACGTTGGTCTGTTCGGTAATGTCCGAAATCAGTTCCACGATTTCACCGATCTCCTGCGAGCTTTCGCCGAGGCGCTTGATTCGCTTCGAGGTTTCCTGGATCTGGTTGCGAATTTCGTTCATGCCCTTGATCGAGTCTTCCACGGCCTGCGTACCCTTTTCGGCAGCCATCAGCGACTGGCGGGCAACCTGGGCGGACTGGGTGGCGTTGCTCGACACTTCCGTCATCGAGCGCGCCATGTCCAGCGCCGACTGGCCGGCTTCCTTGATCTCGACCGACTGGCGTTCGGCGGCATCGAGCAGTTGCGCCGAGTTCAAACGGGCGATTTCGGTGGCAGCCGTCACACGGTTGGCCGCGTCGTTGATCCGGCCGACCAGCACGCGCAGTTCTTCAATCGTGTAGTTGATCGAGTCGGCGATAGCGCCGGTAATGTTCTCGCTGACGGTCGCGGTAACGGTCAGGTCACCGTCGGCCAGGTCGCCCAGTTCATTCATCAGGCGCAGAATGGCGTCCTGGTTGTCGCGGTTGGTCTGGTCAGAAGCCTGGCGCTGCTGTTCGGCAGCCAGGGCGCGGCGCTCGGTATCGTCGAGGTAGATCTTGGCGAGCAAGGCCAGGGTCGCAATGGCGGCAATCACCAGCACGATCATCAGCACGATGGAAATACCGCGACCGGAACCGCCCTCCTGATAAGCCTGGGCGAGGTTGTCGGTCGCCTTGAGCAGGTCTTCACTACCGCGGAAGATGCGTGAGCCGGCCTGCTTGGAGAGAACCAGCGGCTGCATGTTGCCGAGAATGCTCGAAATGGCACCCTGGTATTCCTTGAAGGCGCCTTCCAGTTCATCCAGCTTGCCGCGCGTATCGGCATCGCCGCCGGCCTTGGCCAGGCCGGCCAGGATGTCGCGGAAGGCGTTGGTGTCCTTGCCGAGCAGGAAGGCGACTTCCGGGTTGATTTCATCACCGACCAGCAGGGCCGAGGCGTTCTTGGCGATCCGCTGCGTCAGCATCACCAGCTGGTTGGCGTTGGCGATGTCGCGCGCGCTGGCGCCGGCCTGCAGCTTCAAGGTTGCGATCTGCTCGGTCAGTTCGAGCATGGTGGCGTTGTTGTTGTCGATGGTGGCGACGTTCTTGCCCAGTGCAACCAGGTTCTTTTCCTGGCCGATCACGGTTTCGGCATTCTTGTCGGTCGGTTCCCACAGCGCGGTCAATTGGTCGAGCTGCGGGCGCACGGCATCCGGCGAACCCGGTACGCTGACACCACTCACGTCACCACCGTTGCTCAGGGTTTGCAGCAACTTGCTGAAGGTTTCACGGGAATCCTTCAACTGCGCAAAGGCCACGGCATTACCCTGCAGGGCAAGCGAGGAGGCTTTGGCCAGACGCTGGGAGAGCATGCGCATTTCACCGGAGGCCGCCACGTAGGCCGTGTTGTGCGCCGACTCGCGGTTATCGCGGAAGACCAGGACGGCAATCAGCAACAAGAGCAGCACGAAAATCCCGCCCAGGGTTTTCATCTGCTGGACGACCGGCTGCCCTGCCAGGAAGGAAGGCAAAGGCGTCTTGGCCGGCGTCGCGTCGGCAGAAACGGTCATCGGAGCACCCGCACCGGTACCGCCAACTTTCGGAAACTTGAAGCTAAAAGCCATGGAACTCCTCCACAAGGGGCGGGGGCTGGAGCCCCTCGCATCAAACCCCGATATTCATAAAATCCTGATCGGCCAACAATTCGCGAACCGTCAATTTGCGCCAGATTTTCCCGTGCGTATCGGCAAAACGCTGCTGCCCCCAGGCCGGCATTGCCGTATCCGGCGCCTCTGGCGAGAAATCGTCGGGTTTTTTCAGGCCCAGCATGCGCGACACCAGCAAGGCGGCATTGGTGCCGTAGCGGGAGCCGACCAGCAGCAAGCGGGCGTTGGCGTTCTGAGCGGTGGGCTGACCGCCGCGAAATACCGAAAAGTCGCTGACGGCGTAAAGATTGCCGCGAATATTGGCAATCCCGACAAACCATGGCTGGGTCAGCGGCACCGGCGTCATCTGCGAGGCCTGAACGATCTCGCCGCCATCGGACAAATCGACCAGCCATGCCTCGCCGCCGGCTTCGATCCCCAGCCACGAAGCGGCGCCCTTGCCCTTGGCCGCCTGGCTCAGGCGGGTCGCCAGGTATTCCTGGAAATCGCGCAGACTGGTTTTGCGTGCCATCGCGTTATGGCAGGGCCGCGATGCGTTGCAACAACTCCTCGGGATTGAGCGGCTTGACCAGATAGTCGATCGCCCCCTGGCGCAGCCCCCAGATCTTGTCGGTTTCCTGCCCCTTTGAGGTGCATACGATGATCGGGATGTCCTTGGTCTCCTCGTCGCGGGTCAGGGTACGCGTTGCCTGGTAGCCGTTGAGGCCGGGCATCACGACATCCATCAGGATCAGATCCGGCTTGATGGCCTTGGCCTTGGCGATTCCCTCTTCGCCGTTTTCGGCGGTAGTGACCTGATAACCGGCCTTGGTCAGCAGATCGACCGTAAAAAAGCGCTCGGTGGGCGAATCATCGACAACGAGAATATTCTTGACGGGCATTTCTTTTATTTCCTGAGCTACGAATTGGCTGCCGTTTCAGCCGGTAGCGCAAAAGTGGCCACCGTCTGCAGCAGACTGTCTTTGGTGAAGGGTTTGGTGAGGTACTGGTCGGAGCCGACCATGCGGCCGCGCGCCCGGTCGAACAGGCCGTCCTTGGAGGACAGCATGATCACCGGCGTCGCCTTGAAGCGCGCATTCTTCTTGATCAGGGAACAGGTCTGGTAGCCATCGAGACGCGGCATCATAATGTCGCAGAAGATGACGCTCGGCTGGTGATCGGCAATCTTGGCCAAGGCATCGAAACCATCTTCGGCCAACACGACCTGGCATCCGGCCTGGACGAGAAAAATCTCGGCACTTCGCCGTATCGTGTTGCTGTCGTCAATGACCATGACCTTGACGCCGCGCAGCTTCGACAAATCAGTCAATTTACCTGTCCCCTCGGCCTCTTTGCGAGGCACTATCACTATCGCTGCATCATACTACGGAAGTATGGCCGGGAATCAAACGCGGCAACACTGTCACAGCACGTTGCAGACGACTTCGGCAAACACCAGATTCGGATAAAATCGCGGCCATCTTACCCAATTCCCTTCGCGCCCGCCAAGGGCGCGAATACCGATGAATACCACCCCCGCCAACCCGCCCAGCCCGCCGCTGGTACTCGTCTTTGCCGCCAGCGATCCATCGTCCGGCGCCGGCATCCAGGCCGACCTGCTGACCCTGGCCAGCCTGGGCTGCCACCCGGTTACCGCCATCACCGCCATCACCGTCCAGGATACGGTCGGCGTCCAGAGCGTGCAGGCACTGTCGGCCGAACTGGTCGAGCAGCAGGCGCGCGCCATCCTCGAAGACATGCCGATCGCCGCCTTCAAGATCGGCGTCCTGGGCAGTGTCGAGAATGTGCTGGCGGTGGCGGAAATTGTTGCCGACTACCCCGACATTCCGCTCGTTCTCGACCCGGTTCTCGCCTCCGGGCGGGGCGACGAGCTCTCCGGCGAGGAGATCATTTCCGCCATGCGCGAAATGCTGCTGCCGCAAACCACGCTGATCACACCGAATGCACCCGAGGCGCGCCGGCTGGCGGAAAGCGACGAGGACGAAAGCGAGCCATCGATCGATGTCTGCGCCCAGCGCCTGATCGAGATGGGTGCCCAGTATGTATTGATCACTGGCACGCACGAGAACACGCCGCAAGTCATCAATACCCTGTACGGGCCAGATGGCGTACTGCGCCGCAACAACTGGGAACGCCTGCCGGGCAGCTACCACGGCTCGGGGTGCACGCTGGCCTCGGCCATCACCGGCTGCATTGCCGGCGGAGCCAATATCGACGACGCGGTGCGCGACGCCCAGGACTACACCTGGCAAACCCTGAAAAACGGCTTTCGTGCCGGCATGGGCCAGTTCATCCCGGATCGCTTCTTCTGGGCGCGTGGCGATCAAGACGAAAACGAGGAAAAACCCGGCGATGGCAAGGAATAAGCTGCGCGGCCTGTACGCCGTTACGCCGGATTGCGCCGATGGCTCGCGCCTGCTGGCCGACGTCGAGGCCGCCCTGGCCGGTGGCTGCCGGATCGTGCAATACCGCGACAAGACCAGCGCCAAGCCCGAGCAGCTTCGTCGCGCCAAGGCCCTGCGCGACCTGACGCGGCGCTTCGCCGCCACCTTGCTGATCAACGACGATCTGGCCTTGGCCGCCCTGGTTGGTGCCGATGGCGTGCATCTCGGGCAGGACGACGGCAACCTGATCGCCGCCCGCGCCATCCTCGGCCCGGACAAAATCCTCGGCGCCTCGTGTTACGCCGATTTTGCACTGGCCGCCACCGCCCACGCTGCCGGCGCGGACTACGTCGCCTTCGGTGCCGTCTATCCGTCGCCGACCAAGCCGCAGGCCGCCCGCGCCGGAACCGACCTGTTCGGCCGCGCCAAGAGCGAACTTGGGGCGACAAGCTGCGCCATCGGCGGCATCACGCTGGACAATGCGCCCCCCCTGATTGCCGCCGGGGCCGATCTGCTTGCCGTCATTACCGATCTTTTCGGCACCCCGGACATCACCGCCCGCGCCGCCCAATTCCAGAAACTTTTTGAGAAAGCCACGCCATGACCTCACGCAACGAAGAACTCTTTGCCCGCGCCCAAAAGCATATTCCCGGCGGCGTCAATTCGCCGGTACGCGCCTTCCGCTCGGTCGGCGGCACGCCGCTCTTTTTCCAGAAAGGCGTTGGCGCCAAGGTGCAAGACGCCGATGGCAAGTGGTACACCGATTACGTCGGCTCCTGGGGCCCGATGATCCTCGGCCATG
>CAZDRS010000068.1:3246-10644 GCA_964507585.1 uncultured Dechloromonas sp. | reverse complement strand
GTCCTGGCCCTCCCACACCACTTCCTGGCAGGGCGCGCTCGACACCTTCTTCGGCGCCATGTTGAGCACCTGCTTCAGGATCGGCAGCTTGTCCCAGGCGTCCTTGAGGCCTTTGGGCGGTTCCGGCTCCTTCAGGTAGGCGAGCAGCTTGCCGACTTCGCGCAGGGCGAGCACCGACTCCTCGCCCATGCCCAGTGCGACGCGCTGCGGCGTGCCGAACAGGTTGGCGAGCACCGGGATGTCGTGCTTCTTGCCGCCGGTCGTCGGATTCTCGAAGAGCAGGGCCGGGCCGCCGGCGCGCAGCACGCGGTCGCCGATCTCGGTCATTTCGAGGTGGGTATCGACCGGCATGGCGATACGCTTCAGTTCGCCGGTCTTTTCCAGCTGCGACATGAAGTCGCGCAAATCGTGATATTTCATCGGGTGCGATACGAGAAGTGACAGCCGACACAGGCCGACGTGATATTGGGTAGCAGGGCCAGCGCCTTATCGCGATCACCCGTCTTGGCCACCGCGGCGAATTCGCTGACCGCCTTGTGGCCGTCCATGCCGATACCGTGCATGGCTGGCGGCATGTGCGGCCCGGGCCGGGCGTCGAAGGGCTTGCTGCGATGCTTGCCCATGGCCGACACGCCGAGCTTGGCTTCCGCCGCCTCGCCAGCCTCCTTGACCTTGCCTTCGGCCATCAGCGACAGGACTTCATTGACGGCGACCAGGTTGTCGAGCATTTCCTGGCGCAAGGATTCCTGGGCCGCCGCCGGCAACGGCGCCAACTGGCGGGTGTCTTCGGCGACGGCCGCTGTCGAGACCAGGGCCAGAACGGCCAATAGCGTTTTCATCCAAAGCTCCTTCCGGAAATCAGGAAATCGACGACGATGCCGGCGAAAATGGCTGCGCCGACCCAGTTGTTGTGCAGGAAGGCCTTGAAGCACGGCATGCGCTCGCGGCCCTTGATCCAGGTGTAATGCACGCCCATGATGCCGGCAGCCACTGCCAGCCCGGCGTAGAAGGCGATACCCAGATGCAGCGAATAGCCGATCCAGCCGATGATGCCGAGCGTGACCGCATAGCACAGCATCACCGCCGCCACATCGAAGCGGCCGAAGGTGATGGCCGAGGTCTTGATGCCGATCTTGAGGTCGTCGTTGCGGTCGACCATGGCGTACTCGGTGTCGTAGGCCACCGCCCAGAAGACGTTGGCGAGCAGCAGCCACCAGGCTTCGGCGGGCACGCTGTCGAGGTGCGCCGCATAGGCCATCGGAATGCCGAAGCCGAAGGCGATGCCAAGGTAAGCCTGCGGAATGGCCAGAAAGCGCTTGGTGAAGGGATAGCTGGCGGCAAGGAAGACTGCCGGCACCGAGAGCCAGATGACGAGCGGCATGCCGAGCGCCAGCACCAGCCCGAAGGAGAGCAGGCACAGGGCGGCGAACAGCCACAGCGCTTCCTTGGTCGTCACCTTGCCGGCGGTCAATGGCCGCTCCTTGGTGCGTTCGACGTGCTTGTCGAAATCGCGGTCAGCGTAGTCGTTGATGACACAACCTGCCGAACGCATCAGCACGGTACCCATGATGAAGACCCAGACCACGATCCAGCTCGGCCGCCCCAGCGCCGACAGCCACAAGGCCCATAGCGTCGGCCAGAGCAGGAGCAGGATGCCGATCGGCTTGTCGAGCCGCATCAGCTTTTCGTAGAGATCGAGTTTTTCCTTGAGCGCTGTCCAGTTCATCGTCGGATTCTACCTTGGTGGCATGCGGCGAGCCGGGCGATCAATGGGCACGGCTGCGGGCAGCCTGCTGCCAGGCCACGACCACCTGCCCGGAGTGGGCGAGGATGGCCTGGTAGCGGGACTCCGGCAGCGCATGGCGCAGCGAGGCGAACAATTGCTGCGTACCTTCCTGGGCGAGCGGCGATTCCGGTGCCTTGTCGGAGAGCAGGCAGATCTGGATATTGGCCAGCGCGTCGGCAATCAATCGCCAGCCCAATTCCGGCATCTTCTGGTCGAGGGCCAGCATCAGGCTGCCCAGGGTCTGCACGATGGCCTCGACCTGCTCGCCCGATTCGCTGGCCGCCATGGCGTGCCACAACGCGAGGTGGATGCCGCGGCGCAGATCAACCTTGAAATCGATGGCAGCGGACTCGACAGCGTCGATCTGCTCGAAATATTGCTGGAAGCGGCTTTCCTCGCGCGCATCGAGACGGGTACGCAGGCCACCAATCAGCGCTGTCAGCGGATGGATGGCGGTCAGCCCGAAGGCCTGCGTATAGGCCAGCCCCCACTGGTCGAGGCCGCTGATCAACATGGCCAGACGCAGCGCCCGTGCCTCGTCGTTGCCGCCGGCCCGGCACCAGTTGGCACATTGTGATGCCACCTCGCCGAGCACGCCGACATCGGGCGCACCGTCGTTGCTTGCCGCCTGCCGGAATACCCCGGCGAAGACATCCTGCGCCATGCGTGCGGCCAGCCGTTGCGTATCGGCGTTGGCCAGGTCGGCAAGTTGGTCGGCGGGGATCTGGGCGGCTGTCGTCATGGCAAAAATGCGTTCGGTAAAAACCGCCATTTTACCGGGCAGCCGGCGGGCTGCACCTTGCTACCCGGCGAAAGGGAGCAAAGCGAGCCGCAACGGGCAAGGTATCATCGGCCAAAAGACAAGCGCCCCGCCGAGGGCACCGATTTACCCTTCCAGAGAATTTCACCATGACGACTTCGCTCTACGACATAGCGCTCGACACCCTGCGCGGCCAACCCACCACCCTCGCCCCATACCGCGGCCAGGTTCTGCTGATCGTCAATGTCGCCTCGCAGTGCGGCCTGACGCCGCAGTACGCCGGCCTGGAAACGCTATTCGCGCGCTACCGCGACCGGGGCCTGCAGGTTCTCGGCTTTCCCTGCAACGACTTCGCCGGCCAGGAGCCGGGCAGCGCCGAGGAGATCGAGGCCTTCTGCACCTCGAAATTTGGCGTGCAGTTCCCGCTCTTCGCCAAGATCGCCATCAATAGCGCCCCGCGCCACCCGCTCTACGCCCACCTGATTGCTGCCCAGCCGACCAACACCTTCCCGGCCGGCAGCGACTTCGTCGAAAAGCTCGGGCAGTACAACATGCGGCCCAAGCAAGCCGACGATGTGCTGTGGAATTTCGAGAAATTCCTGGTCGGCCGCGACGGCTCGGTGCTGCAACGCTTCTCCCCGGATACGCAGCCGGATGACACCGCGCTAGTGGCCGCCATCGAAGCCGCACTGGCGCAAAACCGATGAACACGCGCCACACCCCGCCCCCGCCCGTTGCCAAGCCGGACATCTGCCAGCCCACCGGCTCGGCCGAACTGGCGATGCTCGACGTTTACATGCCGATGATGAAATCGGCCGCCATACTGTCCGCCGGCCAACTCGGCCTGTTCGAAGCACTGGCTGGCGGCCCGCTCGCCATCCCGGCGCTGGCCGCCAAGGTGCAGGCCAGCGACAACGGAATCCGCTTCCTGGCCGATTTCCTGGTCACCGTCGGCTATCTGGAACGACAAGGCGAGCAATTCGCCAACAGCGCCAGCACGCAACGCTGGTTCACCAGCGCCGGCCAGGTCGATTACACGCCCGGCCTGCTGTGGAGCCTGGAAGCCTGGCCGATGATGGGCGACCTGACGGCGGCGGTACGTCGCGGCGGGCCGGAACGCACGCTGTGGCAAGCCATGGAAGACCGGCCGCAACTGGGCAAGACCTTCTCCGCCTACATGGACGCCTTTGCCGGCGACCTCGGCCCCGACCTGCTCGCCCTCGTTCCGGTGGCGCCCGAACACCGTCGCCTGCTCGACCTCGGCGGCTCGCATGGCATGCACTCGATCCGCTTCTGCCAGCGCTATCCACAACTGAGCGCCCTGATCGTCGACCTGCCCAGCGCGCTGACCGAAACCGACGCCACCATCGCCCGCCACGGCCTGAGCGACCGCATCCACGCCAGCCCCGGCGAACTGCTGGTGCACGACTGGCACGGGCAACACGACGTGGTGTTCTACCTGTCGGTGGCGCACAACCACACGGCCGACGAGAACCGCCTGGCCATCCGGCAGATTTACGAGGCGCTGAACCCCGGCGGCCTGCTGGTCATCCACGAATACCTGGCCGACACGCCGAACAACGCCTTCCTGTCCGCCTTCCGGCTCACCCTGCTCTACGAGACCGGCACCCAGACCTACCGCTACGGCGAGTACGTCGATTGGCTGGCCAGCGCCGGCTTTGCCGACATCCGGCGCATCGACCTCGATCCGCTGGAAAAGGGTTCGCTGATCGTGGCTACCCGGTCGCGCTGACCGCGCGGCGGGGCAGCCGCCGCCTCAACGACACTCGCCACGCAGGGCTTGAACCTGCGCCTGCAGATACTCCGGCGTCGCCTCCGTGGCTGGCACCGGTACGCCGACGTGCAGCGCGATGTCGGAAAACACGCCGCGCCGGAACGGCGTCTGCATCGCCGCGCCATCGACCCGCGAGAAGAAGCTGCCCCACAGGCCGGACAACGCCATCGGCACCACCGGCACCGGGTTCGCCGCGAGGATGCGGGTGATACCCGGCCGGAAGGGCTGCAGTTCGCCGTCACGGGTGATGTTGCCTTCCGGGAAGATGCCGACCAGGTCGCCGTTGGCGAGGGCTCGTCCGGCCTCGGCGAAGGCCGCTTCCATCATCGCCGGGTCTTCCTTGGCCGAGGCGATGGGGATGGCGCCGCAATGGCGGAAGACGAAGCCGAGCAGCGGCGTCTTGAAGATGCGGTGATCCATCACGAAGCGGATCGGCCGCGGCGAGGCGCCCATGATCACCACCGCGTCGGCGAAGCTGACATGGTTGGCGACCAGCACCGCCGCGCCTTCTTGTGGGATGTTGTCCAGCCCGCGGGTGCGCAGCCGATAGACCGCCTTGACCAGCAGCCAGGCGATGAAGCGCAACAGGAATTCCGGCACCAGCCCGTAGATGTAGATCGCCACCGCCGCGTTGAGCAGCGCGGCGAGGCCGAACAGGGCCGGCATCGACAGCCCTTCGCCGAGCAACGCCGCCGCCCCCAGCGCGCCAACCACCATGAACAGCGCATTGAGGATGTTGTTGGCGGCGATGATGCGCGCCCGGTGGGCCGGCGAACTGCGCAGCTGGACCAGCGCATAGAGCGGCACGATGAAGAAGCCGCCGAAGACGCCGAGCAGCATCAGGTCGAACAGCACGCGCCAGACGGCCGGGATGCTCAACAGGGCGAGCAGTTCGTGCGGCGTCGTTCCGGCCAGCCCGCTCGGCGAGGCCAAGTACAGGTCGAGCCCGAACAGCGTCAGGCCGATCGAGCCAAAAGGCACCAGCCCGATTTCGACATGCTTGCCGGACATCCGCTCGCAGAGCATGGAACCGACGCCGATGCCGACCGTGAAGGTGGCGAGCAGCAGCGTCACCGACGACTCGCCGCCGCCGAGCACGAACTTGGCGTAGGCCGGGAACTGGGCGAGGAACAGCGCACCATACAGCCAGAACCACGAAATGCCGAGGATGGACAGGAAGACCGTGCGGTTCTCGCGGGCGAAGGCGATGTTGCGCCAGGTTTCGCTGAGCGGATTCAGGTTGATGCGCAGTTCCGGTGCCGGCGCCGGGGCCGCCGGAATGCCCCGGCTGGTCAGGTAGCCGGCCAGTGCCACGACGAAGGCGCCAACCGCAATCCAGGCCGGATGTTCGACCGAGCCGGCGAGCAGGCCGCCGGCCAGCGTGCCGATCAGGATGGCGACGAAGGTGCCGGCCTCGATCAGCGCATTGCCGCCGACCAGTTCATCCTCGTGCAGGTGCTGCGGCATGATCGCGTACTTGACCGGCCCGAACAGGGTCGAATGGCAGCCGAGCAGGAACAGCGCGACCATCAGCACTGGCAGGCTGGTCAGGAAGAAACCGGCCGCCGCGACCCCCATGATCAGCATTTCCAGCACCTTGACCAGCCGGGCCAGCATGGCCTTGTCGTATTTGTCGGCCAGTTGCCCGGCGGTGGCCGAGAACAGGAAGAAGGGCAGGATGAAGATGCCGGCCGCCAGGTTGGCCAGCAACTCCGGCTTCAGCGTCGTCCAGTGCGCCGCCTGGAAGGTGAGCAGCACGACCAGCGCGTTCTTGAACAGGTTGTCGTTGAAGGCGCCGAGGAATTGCGTGGCGAAGAAGGGGCCGAAGCGCTTCTGTTTGAGGAGTCCGAATTGTCCGCTCATGCGTGGCTCGCAGCGAAAAGGCGGCGGGTATTGAAAACCGCCGGAGAAAAGGAATGGCCCTGCCAGCTGAGCAGGCGCTTCAGGGTGAAATCGAAGAGCAGCGGATTGTGCTGGCGCAGGATGTCGAGATCGTTAAGCGCCGCCTTGGGCAGCAAACCGGCCTTGGCCAGCGCCGATGTCGAGGTCAGCGGCACGATGCCGGGCAGCGGGTAGTCGGAACCGTGCACCAGACGGTCATGCAGATCGCCGCGTTCGAGCAGCGTGCGGATCAGGGCGGGCTTGCGGTTGCGCTGGGTGATGGCCGAAATGTCGCCGTGCAGCAGGCCTTTGGCGCGTGGTTCGGACATCAGCTTGAGGAAAAGATCGAAGCTCGAATGTACCTTGCCGTCGTCGTCGAGGTCGTCGCCCAACGAAGCGCAATGGGCGACGATGACCTTGACGCCGGCATCGAGCGCCCGGCGCAGGCGCAGCGGATTGCCAAAAGCCTGCGTATCGCTGCCCTTGACCGCCTTCTCCTCGCCGCAATGAACGATCAGCGGCGTGCCGGTTTCGGCCAGCCCGCGGTAGAAGGCATCGCACTTGGCGTCGGCCGGATCCATGCCCATCGCCGCCGGCAGCCATTTGACGGCACGGGCACCGTTGGCGACAGCCAGCCGCAGTTCGTCGGCCGCGCCAGCCCGATAGGGATGCAACGAGGCGACCCACTCGAAGCGCGCCGGGAAATCGCGAGCCAACTTGGCCGCCCAGGCGTTCGGCACGTAGAAGGCCGAGTGCTCGGGATGCACATCGCCCCGGCCGTCGTGGAAGCGCTCGAAGGCGAAGAGCATGACCTTGAAGCCTTCCGGCATCGCGTCGCACAGGTTGAGCAAACGGGCGACGTAGGCCTGATCGACCTTGCCCGGCGCGTCGTGGGCACAGCCGGCGTTCATGTAGAACAGGCGCTGGGCGTAGTGCAGCGGATGCAGTACCGACGACAGCTGCGGGCCGACGACGATGCCGCTGCCACCGTCGCCGATCCCGGCCAGATGGACATGGCAGTCCCAGAGCTGTGCCGGGTCGATGCCGGCCCAGGCCTGTTGCAGCCACGGGCTGTCGATCAGGCCGGCCGGAATGGCGACGCGGCACTTGTTGACCAGCAGCGGCTTGGCCGATGCCCAACCGGCCGCCGACAAGACGGCACCGCCGGCGAGCAGG
>CAZDRS010000068.1:0-3146 GCA_964507585.1 uncultured Dechloromonas sp. | reverse complement strand
CGGCTTGGCCGATGCCCAACCGGCCGCCGACAAGACGGCACCGCCGGCGAGCAGGCCGATGAAACGGCGGCGATCCATCACACCGCCTCCGCCAGGCGTTTCAGGGTGACGTAATCGACCTTGCCGGTGCCGAGCAGCGGCAGCGACTCGACGCGATGGATCTTGCGCGGCACGGCCAGCTCCGGCACGCCGGCTTCGCGGGCCTTGGCGGCGAGCATTTCGCGCGTCAGCTCGCCGTCGGTGGTGAACAGCACCAGCGCTTCGCCCTTGGCCGGATCGGGCTGGCTGGAGGCGGCATGCACCATGGCCGGCGACGTGGCGGTGGCGAGTTTTTCCACCACTTCCAGGCTGACCATCTCGCCGGCGATCTTGGCGAAGCGCTTGACGCGGCCGACGATCCTGACGAAGCCCTCGTCGTCGATGTCGACAATGTCGCCGGTTTCATACCAGCCCTCGCCGGCATCCGACACCGGCGGCTGCAGCACGCCGGGCCGGTCGGCCTTCAGGTAGCCGGCCATCACGTTGGGGCCGCGCACATGCAGCAGGCCGCCTTGTTCGATGCCTGGCACCGGGATCAGCCGGTGTTCGACGCCGGGCAGCAGGTTGCCGACGGTGCCTGTCTTGTAGGCCATCGGCGTATTGACGGCCAGCACCGGCGCGGTTTCAGTCGCGCCATACCCTTCGAAAATGCGCAGGCCGAATTTCTCGAACCACTGGCTGCGCACGGCTTCCGACAGCTTTTCGGCGCCGGCCACGACGTAGCGCAGGCGGTAGAAATCGTACGGATTGGCGAACTTGCCGTAATTGGCCAGGAAGGTCGAGGTGCCGAACAGGATGGTGCAGCCGCGGTCGTAGGCCAGTTCCGGGATCACCCGGTAGTGCAGCGGCGACGGATAGAGGAACAGGCTGGCGCCGTTGAGCACCGGCAGCAGCGCGCCGGCGGTCAGGCCGAAGGAATGGAAGATGGGCAGCGCGTTGAGTACCTTGTCGTAGACCGAGAAGTCGATCACCGAGCGGATCTGCGCGATATTGGCCAGGATGGCGCGGTGCGGCAGCACGACGCCCTTCGGCTTGCCTTCGGAGCCGGACGTGAACAACACCACCGCCGCATCCTCCGGCGAGGCCGGCAGTTCGAAGGCGCGCGGGAAGTGCAGCGCGTAGGCCATCAGCCACAGCTTGTCGGCGAGGCCGATGCGCTCGCGCACGTCCTCCAGATAAACCAACCGCACGTTGCTCAGCCCCGCCAGCTTGTCGGCCAGCTTGGCCTGCTCGACGAAGGCGCGCGAGGTGACGATGGTGCGTACCTCGGCGGCATCGCACGCGGCCTGCATGGCTTCGACGCCGGCCGTGTAGTTGAGCATGGCCGGGATGCGGCGGCGGGCGCTGAGGCCGAAGATCAGGCCGACGGTCGGCACCAGGTTGGGCAGCAGCAGGCCGACCCGCTCGCCGGGCTGCGACAGGCGCTCGACCTGGCGGCCGAGCATCAGCACCATCTTGAGCAGGTCGTTGTACGAATACTCGATCTGCTTGACGTCTTCGAGCAGGCGACGGCTGCGACCATAGATGTCCACCGCATCGCACAGCGCGGCGTAAAGGGTCTGCTGCGGGCGGGAGGCGACGATCATTTCCTGCATCAGGCGGCGCATGGCCTCGCCCGACTTGCGCCGGCGCAGCTTGGCGGTCGCCCCTTCCGGCATCGGGAAATGCCGCGCCGGCAGGATGGACAGGCGGATTTTCGGAAAAGCCTGCTTCGGATGCTTGCCCGACAGGCGCGAGAAATAGCTGCGCTCGGCGCCCTGCAGGCGTACCGGCACTACGGTTGCCGCGGTCTTGGCGGCGACGAAGGCCGGGCCGTCGTACACCTTCATCAGCGAACCGGTCAGCGTGATGCGCCCTTCCGGGAAGATGACCACCGGCCGGCCGGATTCGATCAGGCGGATGACCTTCTTCATCGCCATCGGGCTGGTCGGATCGACCGCCAGGTAATCGACCTGCGACAGCAGGATGCGAAAGAAAAAGCTCTCGGCGATGGTCGTATGCACGACGAAAACCGGGTCGATGGGCAGGAACAGACCAAGCAGCAGGCCATCGAGGAAGGACTGGTGGTTGGCGACGACGAGCAGGCGCCGATGGTTGAAGTCGGCCTGCTGCGCCGTGACCTCGACACGGAAGAACAGGCGAGCCAGGCCGCGCAGCAGCGGCCGCAACAGGGTACGCAACATCAGGTGTAATCCCGCACGTAATCGAGGACGTTGCCGAAGGTCTCGGTCAGCGCCTCGCGGTTGATCCAGAACCAGACCTCCTTGCCAAGCTTCTCGGAAGCCAGCACGCCGGATTCGTGAAGAATCTTCAGGTGATGCGACACGGTCGAGCGGGCCAGCGTCGACACTTCGGCGATTTGCCCGACATTGAGCCGCTCGCCCGGTTCGAACAGCAGCATGATGCGCTGCCGATGCTCGTCGCCCAGCGCCACGAAGATTTTGGACATCGCCTGCCAGGCAGACGGAATGGTTTGGGTGTAGTCGGATTTCATATCGACAATCTTAGTTACATCGACATGACTTCGTCAAGAAATTTTTAGGTGCGCTTGTCGTCCGCAGCTTAAGTTGAGACTTTTTGCAGCTCAGATTGAGATAGCAAACCTTTGCCCCCCAATGGTTTGGGTGCCTTCTTCGCGCGCATTTGCTGAGGAAGCCAGCGATTTCGCGGCTTTGGGTTTTCCAGCCAAGCTAGCCTGGCCTCAGCCTACGAACAGTTCGATCAGAACACTACGGCATGCTATGCGAAGACATTTCGACCGCGGCAAGCCCTGGGGTACAGGCCAGAATCGGACGGCAATACGCCTTAACCGCCATTCAACGTCGAAAGGTTGCGAACAACAGCTTTTGTATTTGTTGAAGGCGCGAATGGAAAGAATTTAGGATACTCTCCAATCAACCTCACACAAATTTGGCGGCACCGTTCAGGATGGCACCGCGTTGCAAGCTTTAGATTAACCGAGTCCGATTCAGTCGCTCACCTCTTTGATAAACCAATAGCGTGAGCATCGGCCGAAATCCTCGAAAACCTGGCAACGGTAATGCCTCGGGACTTAAGACAGTTCTAAAAGTCACCAGCGGCAATTTCCTCGAGCAGTTTGATTTTTT
>CAZDRS010000067.1:0-10865 GCA_964507585.1 uncultured Dechloromonas sp. | reverse complement strand
GCACCCGCCAGCCAGATTGGTATTTCGACTATGACTCCGCTCGCCGCCTGCTCTGCGACCAGTTCGAAGTGGCCTCGCTGGCCACTTTCGGTGCCGAGGGTCTGAAACCCGCCATCGCCGCAGCCGGCGCGCTGGTGCAGTACGCCCAGGCGGCGCAATCCGGCAAGCTGCCGCACCTGCGCGGCCTTACGGTGGAACTGGAAGGCGCCTACCTGGGCCTGGACCTCGCCACCCGGCGCAACCTGGAGCTGACCGAAACCCTGCGCGGCCAGCCGTCGCCGACGCTGTTTTCGTTGCTCGATAACTGCGTGACCAGCATGGGTTCCCGCCTGTTGCGCCACACGCTGCACCACCCGCTGCGCGAGCGCGACGTTCCGGCCTTGCGCCATGGCGCCGTCGAAGGTTTGCTCGATGACTACGGCCGCCTGGCCGGCGAGGTGCGCCGGGCTTTGCGCGGTATCGCCGACATCGAACGGATTGCCGGCCGCATCGCGCTGCGCAACGCCCGCCCGCGCGATCTGGCCAGCCTGCGTGAATCGCTCGCCCGCCTGCCGGAATTGCGTGCGCCCTTGCTGGAGCAATCCGCTCCGCTGCTGGCACAACTATTTGGGGAATTACAGACACCGGAAGCGGCGCTCGAACTGCTGATCCGTGCCATCGCCGCCGAGCCAGGCGCCCAGGTACGCGATGGCGGCGTGATCGCCCCGGGCTACGACCCCGATCTCGACGAACTCCGCTCGCTGAACGACAACTGTGGCGCCTTCCTGGTCGACATGGAAGTCCGCGAACGCGAACGCACCGGCATCGCCAGCCTCAAGGTCGAGTTCAACAAGGTGCATGGCTTCTACATCGAAGTCACGCACGCCAATGTGGACAAGATCCCCGACGATTACCGTCGCCGGCAGACCCTGAAGAATGCCGAGCGCTACATCACGCCGGAACTGAAAGCCTTCGAGGACAAGGCGCTGTCGGCCCAGGAACGCTCGCTGGCCCGCGAAAAGCTGCTCTACGAGGCCATCCTCGACGCGCTGCTACCGGTCGTCCCGACCCTGCAGACCATCGCCCGCGCCATCGCCCAACTCGACCTGCTGGCCGGTTTTGCCGAATCGGCCTTGAAGCGCAACTGGTGCAAGCCGCAATTTGCCGAGGAAACGCAGCTAAATATCGTCAATGGCCGCCACCCGGTGGTCGAAGGCGAACTGGCCAACCAGGCCGAGACCTTCATTGCCAACGATTGCTTGCTCGCCGACAACCGTCGCCTGCTGCTCATTACCGGCCCGAACATGGGCGGTAAATCGACCTACATGCGGCAGGTGGCGCTGATCGCCCTGCTCGCCCACATCGGCAGCTATGTGCCGGCCGAATCCTGCGTACTCGGCCCGCTCGACCGCATCTTCACCCGCATCGGCGCTTCCGACGACCTTGCTTCCGGCCGTTCGACCTTCATGGTTGAAATGACCGAGGCCGCCGCCATCCTCCACCATGCTACCGACCGCAGCCTGGTGCTGATGGATGAGATCGGGCGCGGCACATCCACCTTCGATGGCATGGCGCTGGCCTTCGCCATCCTGCGCCATCTGATCGAGAAGAACCGCAGCCTGACGCTATTCGCCACACACTATTTCGAGCTGACGCGGCTATCGCACGAGTATTCCGAACTGGCCAACGTCCATCTCGGCGCCGTCGAGCACAATGACCGTATCGTTTTCATGCACGCCGTCGAAGAAGGCCCGGCCAACCAGAGCTACGGTATCCAGGTTGCCGCACTGGCGGGCATTCCCACGGCCGTGGTGCGCGCTGCCCGCAAGCAGTTGCGCGAATTCGAGCAGCGCGCTGCCGTCGATCCACTACAACCCGATCTTTTCGCCCAGGGAGAGCCGGAACCGCCCGAACCGGAGCCACACCCGGTTGTCGACCGCCTGGCCGCCATCGACCCGGACAGCCTGACACCGCGCGAAGCGCTTGATGCCTTGTATGCCCTGAAGGGCCTGCTCGGGTGACTTTCAGCCAAGCCGCCGGCCGCTTGTTGCTGGCGGTTACCATGAACTGCGCGGTACAGTTTGCCAGCGCGGAAACTTGGCGCTTTGCGCTGATCGGCGACACGCCGTATTCAGATACCGAGCGGGCCGAATTGCCGAAAATGCTGGCAGCCATCACCGAGCAACAGGTGGCATTCGTTGCCCACATCGGTGACTTCAAGTCGGGCTCCAGCCGCTGCGACGATGCCATCTTCGAGGATCGTTTGCGACTATTCGACGCCAGCCGGGTGCCCTTCGTTTTTGTGCCGGGCGACAACGAATGGACAGACTGTGACCGTCTCAGTAACGGTGCCTACGATCCACTTGAGCGACTGGGCAAATTGCGCCAACTGTTCTGGCCCGGCAACCTGTCGCTCGGCCAGAAGAAAGTGCCCCAGGAGCGCCAGCCGGGCCCCTATCCCGAACACGCCCGATTCCAACTCGGCCCGGTGCTGTTCGTCACGCTGAACCTGCCTGGCGGCAATAACAACTGGGGGCTGACCGATGAGGCGCGGCCCGAATTTCTTGCCCGCAACCCGCTCGTCCTCGCCTGGCTACGTGACAGCTTTCAGCTCGCCCATCGGCAAAAACTGGCCGGTATCGTGCTGATGTTTCAGGCCAACCCAGGGTTTCAGCACTTTGCGCAAGGGCTCGCACATCGGGGATACCGCGAGTTCCTGAATGCACTGCAGGAAGAAACCGAACGCTTTCCCGGGCAAGTCGTCGTCGTCCATGGCGACACGCACATCAGCCGTATCGACCAGCCGCTACGCGACCGACGTGGTCGCCCGAATTACCGTTTTACCCGGGTCGAAACGCATGGCTACCCCTTCATGGGTTGGACGCTGGGCACCATCGATACCGACAGCCCCGCGCTCTTCAAATTCGAAGCACACGCCTGGCCGCATAAATAGTTGGCTCTGTTCGCGAATCCTAAATGATTCCGTAACTGGCTACGTCAGCTTGGCCAGTTGTCTGATCGACAAACTGTTGCGCTAGGCGGGGCCTACGACTTTCTCAGCCCCCAGAAACAACAATGCCCGCCATCTTTCGATGACAGGCATTGCGGCACAGCATCAGCAATTAGTGGCAGGTCTCACCATCTTCATCCGGATGATGAACATGACCATGCTCGACTTCTTCCTCGCTAGCCGGACGAATTGCCGTCACCGTGCAGGTAAAGACAAGCGCCATGCCGGCCAGCGGGTGATTACCATCGAGAACGACCTTGTCGTCCGCAATATCGGTCACGCGGTAGATAACGAAGTCATCCTCGCCACCATCCTCCGGCCCACCCTCGAACTGCATGCCAACCTGCAGTTCCTTCGGAAAATCCTTGCGCGGCTCGATCTGCACCATTTCGGCATCGTACTCGCCAAAAGCCTCATCCGGCTGCAGCTTGACCTGCACCGACTCGCCGACCTTCTTGCCCTGCAAGGCTTCTTCGATCTTCGGGAAGATGTCGTCGTAGCCGCCATGCAGATAAACCAGCGGATCACGGCCTTCATCGACCACCTCGCCATCGGGATCGGTAACGTGGTAATCGAGCGTGATAACGGTATTTTTGGTGACCTGCATGTTCATTCTGAGGAGTTCCTGTCTTGACGGGCTGAGCTTGAAAACCACAGATACCGTAGCCCGCCCGGGATTACCTGCAGTTGAATTTGCGGAAATTTTACCATTCAGTCGAAATAGCCGGAACCAAACAAAAACGGCACCCTGCGGTGCCGTTCTTAAGGTTGCCGAATCCGACCTCAAGCAGTTTTACTTGCTTTCCGAATACGCAACAAACCAAGCAAGCCAATTCCCAACATCGCCAACGAGCTGGGTTCAGGCACTTTATTGCCACCACACCCCGGGGCCGTGCTGGAAGAAGGGCAGGTCGAGCCTGTAACAGAAGCCAACTTGAAATAATCTGCACCGCTGTAAGCAGCATTTGCAGCGCCACCCAACGGGTTATAAGCGCCAACCAACCAAAGAGAGGAATAGGTATCGGTAGTCAAGGATTGCGATGCTTTACAGTTTCCAGATGTGTCGCAATTAGTCAGCGTTGGTGCGTAGTCACCGATTTTCTGCCAACCGGTATTCAAGGTACCCCATGTTTTACCGGCAAGAGTCGAATCACTCCCCTTATTCGGGTCGAAGGCCAGCAAAGTAAAGTCTGCATCGCTCTTAGCCCAACCGAAGGACACTGCACTGAGATTTACCGCTTGGGAAAACTTCAAAAGCACCATCTCATAACGCTGATTATTGTCAATTGCATGCTCTGGTGCTGAAGAAAATATATCGGCGTAATCACCAGAACATCCAGAGGTGCTGCACCCATCAAGATTATTGATGCCAAGGCCGCCTGAATATTTGTAAAGATTACCTGTCGCGCCAGTCGAATCACCGGTTGCCAGTTGCTGTTGAATTTGGCGGGGAGTGGTATCGGCGGTATCAGCCCATCCCGATGCAGTCACCTTGATCGAGTCCGTCGTATTGACGTAACTACCGCTCTCAACCGTAGCCGAAGTCAGCAACCACGTCGTTGCGCCAAATGCCTGCCCCGCAACCGCCACAGCCATTGCGCCCACCAGCATTTTGAAATTTTGTTTCATTATTTTTCCCCAAACTTTACTTGGCCGAACAGATACAAGCAATTAATACGCCACGACACGTAACCCTTTGTTTAATCGGCATGCCAGGCCCGATAAAACTGTAACCAGAAGGCTCGTGTTAAAAATCCCGACACCCGCCATTACCGAGCTTGCCAGCCCAGCGTATTTTTCAACTCTGCCAATTCCTTGGACTCAGGAGGGTGCTTGAGACCATTGAGCGCCCCCCCCAGTTCTTCGCGCGCCTCGGCATTACGGCCGGTCTTTGCCAGCGCGTAGGCCAAATGAAATCGAATTTCTCGATTTTCCGGACTACGCAAGCGCGCCTCTCGCAGATAGCGCAAAGCCTTTTCCGGCTCCCCTTGCTTGACATGAATCCAGCCCAGGGTATCGGCAAACAGAGCCACCTTGGGATCCAGGCGTACAGCCTTTTCTGCCACGACCAATGCTTCCGGATCATTCAATCGCAACAAGAGATTGGCATAGTTGTTCAGCGTTATTGGGTCATTTGCATTAATGCTTATTGCCTTTTGATAGGACTTTTTTGCGGCCTCAAGTTGCCCATTGCGGAATTGGGCTTCGGCAAGCACTTTTAGCGCCACCGGATCAGTTGGATTTTTTTTCAACCAACCATCCAGAAATACAACGGCCTTCCCGACTTCGTTGGCAGCCATGTAGGCATTGACCAATGCCATCGCGTTCGCCGAATTTTCCTGGCGCCCCAACAGTTTTCGGTACCCGGTAATAGCCGATTGAAACTGGCTGCGAGAGAAAGCCAGATCGGCCATCGTCCGTATTGTTTCAGGGGCTTCGGGATACTTGGCGCTAAGGACTTTGAGCGCTGCATCTGTCTTGGCAACATCACCCCGCTGCGCTTCAACATACACAATCATCGATAGCGACTGCAAATCGTCCGGGGTACCCTGCAGGGCCTTGGAGAGGCTGTAGGCAGCACCATTGACATCGTTGGCGGCCATTTGCAAGCGGGCGATACCAACCAGTTTCCGGGCATCGAATTCCGCCAATCGTGTCGCTGACGAGAGTACGTTCCGCGCTCCCGCCTCATCATTTACCGCCAAATAACTCCGGGCAAGAGAAAGCATGACTGGCAGATTGCCGCTAAATCGACCCGACAGTTCTTTTGCAACTTCCAGCGCTGCCTTTCCGTTGTTTTCGGAAAGATGCATGTCGATAAGGGCAAGGGTTGGTGTAGGGTCTGTACGTTGCACCTCGCCAGCCTTTTTCAAGTGGCGTATTGCCTCCGGTGTACGACCCGCTTTTTGTTCGAGAAGTCCGTAGTCGTATAGCACTCGAGCATTGTCCGGCTCTTTCTTGAGTAATCCATCAAGGCGCTGTCGAGCCACATCGAAACGACGCTCTTCGACATCCATCCGAACCAGATTGAGTGCGGCAGGGAAAAAGCCACTGTCTTTGACCACGATCTGCTCATAGATGGCACGAGCAGCAAGCTTGTCGCCCAGAGCGTTCTTCAAGGCGCCCAGAAAATTCAGAGAAACCGGATTGTCAGGGGTACGCTTAACCATCCCCTCGGCAATCGCAAGGGCCCGTCCTTTATTACCAAGCTTCAGGTAGATTGAGGCCAACGCCATGCCAATTTGAATATCCGACGGATTGGCAGCGAGCGCTTTCTCGAGTGTTGCTGCACTTTTCTGCGATTGCCCCATCGCCAACAGGCTGAAACCCAACGAGCGGTTCATCTCGGGTGCATCGGAGCGACTGGCTGCACGTTCCAACTGATCTGTCGCCTGCGCGTAGCGCCGCTGGGCCAGATTGACACTACCAAGCATGTAGAGCAGTTGCGGATCGTCCGGCATCAAGCGCTGCAATGCCTCAAGATGGGGTTGCGCACGGGCAAAATCCTTGGTGGCGACATAAACAGCCGCCAGAAGCTTCTTGGCTCCCGTATTACTTGGATTGCGAGACAGCAAGGTATCGAGGTATTCGCGAGCCTTCTGGTAATTACCCTGACCATAATGCGACAGCGCAGCCGCCATCAGTAGTTGCTCTCGTCGCACCAGCCAGTCAGGCGGCAAAGCATCAATCGATCGGCTGACTTCCTTCAACGCCTCGGCGGTTTGCTCTGCATTTCCTTTTTGGCTGGCCAATACTGCGCGCAGGTAAGCAGCCCGTGGCTCATCCGCTGCGAAGGTTTTCAGGAAATCAAGATCGTTGGCAGCTTCCTGGTCGCGTTTCAGATCGATGAGCAAGGCTGCCCGCGCAACGCGCGCATCGACATGCCTGGGGGCAATCGACAAAGCCTTGCCATAGGCCGTCAAGGCCCCAGCCACATCCAGCGATCGATGCATTACGGAAGCCTGGACGTTCCAGGCCGAGGCATTATTGGGTGCGAGTTGGACAACTTTGTTAGCTCTCTCGCGCGCTTGCTCAAGGCGCCCCGTAGCCAGCAACATGGGAATCTCCGCAATCAGAGGCAAGGCCGACCTGGGGTCGATCGCCTTGGCCTGATCCCAGCTTTGAGTCGCCAGGCTATTTTTGCCAAGCTCCATGTACGCGTTCCCGCGCATGGTCAGCACCTCAACCTGCAGGGCAGGCGGAAGGCCGTTGGCTTGGATGCGGTCGATTACGGCTTCCGGGCGCCCCAGGGCGAGGTAAACCTGGCCGAGCGGCAGGGCGACTTCACCGCGGTTGACGCCTTGCTTCAAGGCTTCATCGAAGGCAGCTTCAGCGCCTTTGAGATCGCCATTCCTAAGCAGTGCCTTGCCGAGCAGGAGGTGGGCGGCCAGCATTTTCTGGTCTTGCTGGATGGCGTTTTTCAGCTGGATGACGGCGGCTGGAATATCGTCTTTTTCGTAACGACGCAGGGCATCTTCGTAGTAGCTGGCGGCCTTTTCCGGGCTTGCCCATGCGCTGGCCGAAAAAATGGCGGCTAATGCCATGGCGAGGGCAGTTTTTTGGATAACCGAAGAAGAGCGGGGATGTCTGGAGGAACTCATCGTGATCAGGGCACTTGGTGGCGTGGGCAAACCGACGGCATATTGGTGCAATGGTACCGGGAACGGGTCATGCCTGAGCGTGCGATTTGTCACGATCAAGTATCTGGCCAGCCGATCGCACCGGGCTGCTTAGTGAAAATCCCGGCTGCTGGTCGGCAATCTGCCCAGCCAGGCGGATAGATCGACCAGGCGCTTGGCGACCAGATGCACGACTTGCCCTTCGATCTGCAGTTGCCCAAAAACACCGAGCAGGCTGGCACCAAGAAGTTCGCGGCGTTGTTTTTCGACCAATTGGGGATGGACGACCACATTGACCAGGCCGGTTTCGTCTTCGAGGGTGACGAAAACGATGCCGGTGGCGGTGCCAGGGCGCTGACGGCCGACGACGATGCCGGCCACGCGCACCAGCGCCCGGTGACCGGACTGGGCAAGTTTGCCGGCCGGCACGAAACGGCGTTGCTGCAACTGCGCCCGGAGCAATGCCAGCGGGTGCCGGCGCAAGGTGAAGCCGAGGTGGCGATAATCGGCGACGAGGTTCTCGCCTTCGCCGGGAGCGGGCAATGCGAGGGCAGGTTCGACGCTGGCCATGCCATCGAACAGGTCGCCCTGGACGACGGCATCAGTGGCTGCCCAGGCTGCTTGGCGGCGATGACCGGCCAGGCTGGCCAGTGCGTCGGCGGCAGCCAGTTGGTCGAGATCGCGGCTGCTCAGACTGGCCCGTACCGACAGATCGGCGACATGCTTGAAGGGGCTCCCGGATTCCCGTGCCTGAGCGATGCGCCGAGCAGCAGCTTGCGAAAAACCACTGATTTCGCGCAGCCCAAGGCGAACGGCGCCGCCTGCATCGACACGGCTTTCCCAGTCGCTGGCAATGACATCCGGGGGCAGCACGCTGACACCGTGGCGCCGGGCATCCTGGATCAACATCGACGGCGAATAGAAGCCCATCGGTTGGCTGTTCAACAGGCCGCACAGGAAGATGGCGGGATGGTGACGCTTGAACCAGGCCGAGGCATAGACGAGCAGCGCAAAGCTGGCAGCGTGCGACTCGGGAAAACCGTATTCGCCAAAGCCCTGGATCTGCAGGACGATGCGCTCGGCAAATTCGGCAGGCAGGCCATTGGCGGCCATGCCGGCGCGCAGCTTGTCCTGGTATTTCTGCAGGTTGCCCTTGCGCCGCCAGGCGGCCATCGCCCGGCGGAGTTGATCCGCCTCGCCGGGCGTGAAATCGGCGGCGACGATGGCCAGTTGCATGACCTGTTCCTGGAAGATGGGTACGCCGTGGGTGCGGGCCAGCACGGCATCGACAGCGGGCGAAATACTGTCGATGCGCTCCTTGCCCTGCCGCCGCTTAAGGTAGGGATGCACCATGTCGCCCTGGATCGGGCCGGGTCGGACGAGCGCCACTTCGACGACGAGGTCGTAGTAGCAGCGGGGCCGCAGACGGGGCAGCATGGCCATCTGGGCACGCGACTCGACCTGGAAGACGCCCATACTGTCGGCCTTGCTCAGCATGGCGTAGGTGGCCGGGTCTTCAGCCGGGATGTCACGCAGGCGCCACGGCCGGCCGGTGCTTGCGCTGAGCATGACGAGCATGCGGCGCAGTGCCGACAACATGCCGAGGGCCAGCACATCAACTTTCATCAGCCCGACGGCATCGAGATCATCCTTGTCCCACTGGATGACCGTGCGCTCCGGCATGGCCGTGTTTTCGACCGGCACCAGCCGGGCCAGCGGCCCGCGCGACATGACGAAGCCGCCGACATGCTGGGTCAGGTGGCGCGGAAAGCCGCGCAGTTGCTCGGCCAGCCACAGCCATTTCGCCACGCGCGGCGAATCGGGGTCGAGGCCCTGCTCGGCAAAACGGGCCGGCAACTGCTCGCGCTTGTCCCACCAGGCCAGCGAGGCGGTCAGCGCGTCGATGCGGGCAGCGTCGAAGCCCAGCGCCCGCCCGGCATCGCGCAAGGCCCCCTTGGTTCGGTAGGTAATCAGTGCCGCCGCCAGGGCCGTGCGTTCGCGGCCATATTTGCGGTAGATGTAGGCGATGATCTCATCGCGTCGCTCGTGCTCGAAATCGACATCGATATCCGGCGGCTCGCCGCGTTCCTTCGAGATGAAGCGCTCGAACAACATGGCGGCGCGGGCGGGATCGACTTCGGTGATCCCGAGTGCGAAGCAGACCGTTGAATTGGCGGCCGAACCGCGCCCCTGGCACAGCACGCCGATTTCACGCGCATGGCAGACGATGTCGTAGACCGTCAGGAAATAGGCCTCGTATTTCAGGTCGGCAATCAGGGCCAACTCGTGTTCGACGCGCTGCCAGACATCGTCGGGAACACCTTGCGGGTAGCGCTCCAGCAAGCCGCGCTCGGTTTCGTGGCGCAGCCAGGAAGTCGGCGTATGCTCGGCCGGCACAAGCTCTTCCGGGTATTCGTAACGCAGTTCGTCGAGCGAAAACGTGCATTGCTCGGCGATCTGCAACGTTTCAGCCAGCAATTCGGATGGATAGAGTCGGGAGAGACGCAGGCGGCTGCGCAAATGGCGCTCGGCATTGGGAAAAAGCGCATAGCCCGCCTCGAAAACCGTGGTCTTCAGGCGCAAGGCAGTCAGCACATCCTGCACCGGGCGGCGAGCCCGGACGTGCATATGCGCATCGCCCGCCGCCACCAGCGGCAGGCAGCAAGCCCGGCCCAGTGCCTGCAGGTCGGCCAGCCGGGCGGCATCATCCGGCCCGGCATGCAGCTCGACGGCAATCCATAAGCGCCCGACAAAGCGCTCGGCCAGCCAGCGCCCCTGCTCGACCGAAGCCTGCTCGCCCGGCACCCAGAGCACCAGGCAATCGGGCACGGCACCGCTCGGCGAAACGGCATTCAGATCGTGCCGATGCAGCGTGTAGCAGCCCTTGTCCGCCCGTCGCCGGGCCAGCGTGATCAGAGCCGAGAGGTTGCCGTAGCCTTCCCGGTTGCGGGCCAGGAAGACCAGCTTCAGACCATCGACTGTCGTCATCTCGCTGCCAACCAGCAGTTTGAGCCCGGCCGCCTTGGCCGCCTGGTGCGCCCGCACGATGCCGGCCAGCGAGCATTCGTCGGTCAGCGCCAGCGCGGCATAGCCCTGCTCCCGAGCCTGCCCGACCATTTCATCCGGGTGCGAAGCGCCACGCAGGAAGCTGAAATTGGACAGGCAATGCAACTCGGCATAAGCGGGAAGCGACATGAAAATGCACCGCGCTCAAGCGAACAGGCCGTGCAGGAACCAGCCGCCGGCATCGCGGAAAA
>CAZDRS010000066.1:0-11075 GCA_964507585.1 uncultured Dechloromonas sp. | reverse complement strand
TCGACATCCGCAAGCTGGAAACCTACTCGCAGAACGACCCGGACGCCTACTCCTACTCCGGCGGCCTGTGCCTGGCCAACCGCGGCATCCTCGAATTCGTCGAGATGTTCAAGGCGCCGATCAAGGTGCTGCACCCGCTGCTGACCGCGACGCAGGAGCAGAACTACAAGGGCACCGAAGGCTTCGGCGCCATCCCCTTCGATGGCCTGATCATGGCCCACTCCAACGAGGCGGAGTGGCAGACCTTCAAGAACAACCGCAACAACGAGGCCTTCCTCGACCGCATTTACATCGTCAAGGTACCGTACTGCCTGCGCGTCACCGAGGAAATGCACATCTACGAGAAGCTGCTGGTCAATTCCTCGCTGTCGCACGCCGCCTGCGCGCCCGACACGCTGCGCATGATGGCCCAGTTCTCCGCGCTGTCGCGCCTCAAGGAGCCGGAAAACTCCAGCATCTACAGCAAGATGCGCATCTACGACGGCGAGAATCTCAAGGACACCGACCCCAAGGCCAAGAGCTACCAGGAATACCGCGATTTCGCCGGGGTCGACGAGGGGATGACCGGGCTTTCCACCCGCTTCGCCTTCAAGATCCTGTCCAAGGTGTTCAACTTCGATCACCGCGAGGTGGCGGCCAACCCGGTGCACCTGATGTATGTGCTGGAGCAGCAGATCGAGCAGGAACAATTCCCGCCCGAGATCGAGGAGCGCTACCTGCGCTACCTGAAGGAATTCCTCAGCCCGCGCTACGCCGAGTTCATCGGCAAGGAAATCCAGACGGCCTACCTGGAAAGCTACTCGGAGTACGGCCAGAACATCTTCGACCGCTACGTCACCTACGCCGACTTCTGGATCCAGGATCAGGAATTCCGCGATCCGAACACCGGCGAGATGCTCGACCGCGGCGCCCTCAACGACGAGTTGGAAAAGATCGAGAAGCCGGCCGGCATCAGCAACCCGAAGGACTTCCGCAACGAGGTGGTCAACTTCGTGCTGCGCGCCCGCGCCAAGAACGACGGCAAGAACCCGGCCTGGACATCCTACGAGAAGCTGCGGGCGGTGATCGAGAAGAAGATGTTCTCCAACACCGAGGAACTGCTGCCGGTCATTTCCTTCAGCACCAAGGCCAGCGCCGACGAGCAGAAGAAGCACCAGGAATTCGTCGACCGCATGATCACCAAGGGCTACACCGAGAAGCAGGTGCGCCTGCTCTGCGACTGGTACCTGCGCGTTCGCAAGTCGTCCTGACATGAGGCGGCCGCCCCCGAACGGACGGCCGTGACGGGAGGAATGGGCATGACGGTCCGGATCATCGACCGAAGACTGGACAGCCGGAACAAGAGTTCCATCAACCGGAGCCGCTTCATCCACCGCTTCAAGGGCCAGATTCGCAAGGCGGTGGCCGACGCCATCGCCCGCCGCGGCATCCGCGACCTGGAAAACGGCGAGAAGATCGGCATCCCGGGGCGGGACATCTCCGAGCCGCAATTCCGCATCGGCCAGGGCGGCGTGCGCGATATCGTGCATCCCGGCAACGACCGCTTCCACCGCGGCGACGAGGTGGATCGCCCGCTCGGCGGCGCTGGCGGCCAGGGCAAGGGGCAGGCCAGTCCGGACGGCGAAGGGATGGACGATTTCGTCTTCACGCTGACCCGCGACGAGTTCCTCGACATCTTCTTCGACGAACTGGCGCTACCCAACCTGGTCAAGCGCCAACTGGCCCGCATCGACGACTACAAGCGGGTACGTGCCGGTTATACGCAAACCGGCGTGCCGACCAACATCAACCTGGTGCGTACCATGCGCGGTGCTGCCGGGCGGCGCATCGCCATCGGCGGCCCGCAGGCCGGCCGCCTGCGCCAGCTGCAGGCCGAACTGGAAGCCGCCCGCCAGGAAAACCCGCCCGACGACAAGGAAATCGCGCGCCTGGAACGTGAGATCGCCTGCCTGCGCGCCCGGATGGAGGCCATTCCCTTCATCGACCCCTTCGACCTGCGCTACAGCAACCGCATCCGCGTGCCGCAGCCGTCGACGCAGGCGGTGATGTTCTGCCTGATGGACGTGTCCGGTTCGATGGACGAGGCCAAGAAGCAGATGGCCAAGCGCTTCTTCATGCTGCTCTACCTGTTCCTGAACCGGAACTACGAGCACATCGAGGTCGTCTTCATCCGCCACCACACGCTGGCCGAGGAAGTGGACGAGGACACCTTCTTCCACGCCCGCGAAACCGGCGGCACGGTGGTGTCCACGGCCTTGCAGCTGATGCGCGACATCATCGCCCAGCGCTACGCGAGCAGCGCCTGGAACATCTACGGTGCGCAGGCCTCCGACGGCGACAACTGGAACGACGATTCCCCGCACTGCCGCGAACTGCTCGCCGAGGGCATCCTGCCCAGCGTGCAGTATTTCGCCTACATCGAGATCGCCGACAGCGAACCGCAGAACCTGTGGCGCGAATACGAACAACTGTTAAGCACCCATGCCGGCCACTTCGCCATGCAGCGCATCGCGGCGGCCAGCGACATCTACCCGGTGTTCCGCGAACTGTTCCGGAGGCGACTGGCATGAAGAAGAAAAAGCCCCGCCTGATCGCCGAAGGCTCCGACTGGACGATCGAGGCCATCGCCCGCTACGACGCCGAGATCGGCCGCGTCGCCAAGGATTACGGCCTTGACACCTACCGCCACCAGCTCGAGATCATCACCGCCGAGCAGATGATGGACGCCTACGCCGCCATCGGCATGCCGGTCTATTACCACCACTGGTCATTCGGCAAGCACTTCCTGGAAACCGAGAATCGCTACAAGCGCGGCCACATGGGGCTGGCCTACGAGATCGTCATCAATTCCGACCCGTGCATCGCCTACCTGATGGAGGAAAACACGCTGACCATGCAGGCGCTGGTCATCGCCCACGCCGCCTACGGCCACAACTCCTTCTTCAAGGGCAACCACCTGTTCAAGCAATGGACGAGCGCCGATGCCATCATCGACTACCTGGTCTTCGCCCGCGACTACATCGCCGAATGCGAGGAGCGCCACGGCGCCGATGCCGTCGAGGAACTGATCGACGCCTGCCATGCCCTCTCCAACGTCGGCGTGGATCGCTACAAGCGCTCGCCGCCCCGTTCGCTGGCCCGCGAGAAGGAACGCCAGCGCGAGCGGGAAGCCTACCTGCAGTCGCAGATCAACGAACTGTGGCGCACCCTGCCGCGCCACGAGAGCGATCCGGCAGCCGTCAGCGAACAGCGCTTCCCGGCCGAACCGGAGGAAAACGTCCTCTACTTCATCGAAAAGCACGCGCCGCTGCTCGAACCCTGGCAGCGCGAAATCATCCGCATCGTGCGCAAGATCGGCCAGTACTTCTACCCGCAGCGCCAGACCCAGGTGATGAACGAGGGCTGGGCCACCTACTGGCACTACACGCTGCTGCAAACCCTGTATGACGAAGGCAAGGTGTCGGACAGCTTCATGCTGGAATTCCTGCATTCCCACACCAACGTGGTCTACCAACCGCCCTACAACAGCAACTGGTACAGCGGCATCAACCCCTACGCACTGGGCTTTACCATGTGGCAGGACATCCGCCGTATCTGCGAAGCGCCGACCGACGAGGATCGCCACTGGTTCCCCGAGATCGCCGGTTCCGACTGGCGCGACACCTTCAACTTCGCGATGCACAATTTCAAGGACGAGAGCTTCATCGCCCAGTACCTGTCGCCCAAGCTGATGCGCGAGTTCCGCTTCTTCGCGTTGCGCGACGACGACAGCCAGCGGCGCCTGCGCATCGACGCCATCCATGACGAACCCGGCTATCGCGAGCTACGCCTGAAGCTGGCCGAACAATACAACCTGGGCAGCAGCGATCCCAATATCCAGGTCTGGGATGTCGATCGCCAGGGCGACCGTTCGCTGACCCTGCGCTACTTCAGCCACCAGCGGCGGCCCTTGTCGGCCAGCCACGAAAAGGTACTCGACCACGTCGCCCGCCTGTGGGGCTTCGCCGTCCGCCTCGAACAACAAACACCGGGGGGCGAGTGGCAAGTGATCGCCGAACGCAAGCACGAGCGGCGCAAAACCGCAGGCCATGGCGATCAGGCCTGATTCACCCCGCGTTCATCCCGGACTGCGCAAACCATTCCGCCAGGAACTCGACACAAACCTTGACCTTGGCCGACACCGACAGCCGCGACGGATAAACCGCCCACACATCCGCCGGCTGGAAATACTGCGCTAGCACCGGCACCAGCAGGCCGGCCTCGATTTCCCGGCTGACATCCCAGGTCGAACGCAGGATGATGCCGTGGCCGTCGATAGCCCACTGGCGGACGATTTCGCCATTGTTGGCCGAGAGCGGCCCGCTCACCTTGATGGCGACCACGCCCTCCGCCCCCTGCAGTTCCCAGCGCCCGAAATCCTGGTCGCGTTCGCGAATGGGGATGCAGCGGTGAGCTTGCAGGTCGGCCAGCGATTGCGGCTCGCCATGGCGTTCAAGGTAGGCCGGCGATGCGCACAGCACCCGCCGGTTGCGGGCGATGCGCCGCTTGATGACATTGCCTTCATGCACGTGGCCGATGCGGATATCGAGCTGAAAACCCTCCTCCACCAGATCGACCGGGCGATCGAACAACTCAAGCTGGATTTCCAGTTGCGGAAACCGCCGCGCCAGCTCGGACAGGGCCGGGGCCAGGCGGCTGCGGCCGAAGCCGGTACTGCTGCAGATGCGCAAAAGGCCGCTCGGCGCAGCCTTTTCGCGGGAAATGGCCTCGCCCATCAGGTCGACATCTTCGAGGATGCGCTGCGCCCATTGATGGACGATTTCACCCTGGGCCGTCAGCGAGACATTGCGCGTCGTACGGTGGAAGAGTTTTTCCTCGACTGCCGCTTCGAGCAGGGCGATGCGCTTGCTGACCACCGCCTTGGAAATGCCCAGTTCGCGCGCGGTTTCGGCAAAGCTGCGGTTACGGGCAACGACGCAAAACAGGCGGAGGTCTTCAAGCTGGGGCTTTATGTTCACGAATCGTGTTCACAAAATTCACGTTACGCCGGATTGTAATTAATTTCGTGACTACTAAGCTGGCGTTTTTCGTCAGCCACGAGCATCCACACCATGAAACACAGAATCGCAGTCATCGCCGGTGATGGCATCGGCCAGGAAGTGATGCCCGAGGGCCTGCGTGTCCTCGAAGCAGCCAGCCGCAAATTCGGCCTCGACCTCGAATTCACCCACTTCGACTGGGCGCATTGCGACTATTACCTCAAGCACGGCCAGATGATGCCGGACGACTGGTTCGCCCAACTCAAGGGCTTCGACGCCATCTACTTCGGTGCCGTCGGCTGGCCGGTCACCGTGCCCGACCACATCTCGCTGTGGGGCTCGCTGCTCAAGTTCCGCCGCGATTTCGACCAGTACGCCAACGTCCGCCCGGTGCGCCTGATGCCGGGCATTCCGTGCCCGCTGGCCAACAAGCAGGTCGGCGATATCGATTTCTACGTCATCCGCGAGAACACCGAGGGCGAATATTCGGCCATCGGTGGCCGTATCTTCGAAGGCACCGAGCGCGAAACCGTCATTCAGGAATCGATCTTCACCCGCCAGGGTACCGACCGCATCCTGAAATTCGCCTTCGACCTAGCCCAGAAGCGCCCCAAGAAGCACCTCACCTCGGCCACCAAGTCGAACGGCATCGCCATCAGCATGCCGTACTGGGACGAACGCCTGGAAGCCATGGCTGGCCATTACCCGGACGTGCGCTGGGACAAGTACCACATCGACATCCTGACCGCACGCTTCGTGCTCAGTCCGGAACGCTTCGACGTGGTGGTCGCCTCCAACCTGTTCGGCGATATCCTGTCCGACCTCGGCCCGGCCTGCACCGGCACCATCGGCATCGCGCCGTCGGCCAACCTCAATCCGGATCGCAGCTTCCCCTCGCTGTTCGAACCGGTGCACGGCTCGGCGCCGGACATCGCCGGCCAGGGCATTGCCAACCCCATCGCTATGATCTGGTCGGGCGCGATGATGCTGGAGTTCCTCGGCAACGGCGACGCGCAATACCAGGCCGCCCACGATGCCATCATGCAAGCCATCGAACAGGTGCTGGTCGGCGGGCCGCGCACGCCGGACATGGGCGGCACGGCAAGCACCGTCGATCTCGGCCAGGCGATTGCTGCCGTGCTGGACAGCGGAGCCTGAGCACCGGCCGATGACCGCCTTCCTGCACCACCTGGCGCTCGGTGCGCCACTCTTTGCGCTGATCCTGCTCGGCTACCTGCTGATGCGGGTGGCCGGCTGGCCCAGGGCCATGGCGCAGCACCTGACCACCTTCGTGTTCAGCGTCGGCCTGCCGGCCATGCTCTTTCGCATGATGAGCGACCTGTCGAAGCTGCCACCGGTCGATAGCCGGCTGCTTGTCGCCTTCTTCGGCGGCTGCCTGATCGTCTTCGGGCTCGGCCGGCTCATTGCGTGGAAGGCCTTCGGGCTGGACGGCATCGGCCAGTCGGTATTCGGCGTCGGCTGCATCTTCTCCAACAACATCATGCTCGGCCTGCCGCTGGCCAAGGCCTCGCTCGGCGACCAGGCCATCCCGTCGGTCGCCCTGGTGCTGGTTTTCAATGCGCTGATCCTGTGGACGCTGGTCAGCCTGTCGGTCGAATGGCACCGGCATGGCAGCCTGTCGCTGAAGGGCTTTCGCGATACCTTGCAAGGCGTGCTGCGCAACCCGATCATCCTCGCCATCCTGGCCGGGTGCGCGGTTGGCCTGAGCGGGGCCGGCCTGCCGGAAATGCTCGACAGCCCGCTAAAAATGCTCGGCCAGACCGGCATGCCGCTCGCGCTCGTTGCGCTTGGCATGAGCCTGGCGGAGTACGACCTGAAGGCCGAATGGAAGGTCAGCCTGGCCATCGCACTACCCAAGTTGCTCGTCCTGCCGCTGATCGTCTTCGGCCTGGCCCGGCTGATCGGCCTGCCGCCGCTCGAAACCCGGGTCATCGTCCTGCTTGCCTCCATCGGCCTGGGTGCCAACGTCTTCCTGATGGCCCGGCAATTCAAGGCAGTCGAGGGTGGCATGGCCGGCGCGCTGATCGTTTCCACCGCCTGCTCGGCAATCACCACGCCGCTGGTGCTGGCCGTGGTCAGCCATCTGGGGTGAAGGCGCCTAGGCGTCGGACTGCGGCAGAAAAGCCTTCAACCCGAGATCGAAGTCAACCAGGTGGTGTTCGAAGTAGGCGGCAACGCGGCCGATCACCTCGTCGACGGGCAGCCTGAGCCCGAACATGGTGTCGAGGTGGATTTGGGTGAGGCCTTCGATGATGCGGGAATGCGCCAGTTCATGCTCGCGCAGCAAGTCTTCGGGCATGTCCAGACTGGCCATGAAACGTTCTTCGCTGGCGAAATGATCGTGAATTTGCCGGGTCAGGCGTGACAGCACCTCGCTGAGCGCTTCCTCGTTCAAACCCACCGCCATGAGATGCTGAAGCGAATGAAACAACTCGCTGTGCTGATGATCGATCCCCGGCACGCCGAGCAACAGGTGCTTGTCCATTTTATTGCCTGCAATCAAGCCTTTCGGCTTCAGGACGGAGAGAACTCAGGCCAGTTTGTCCGGAAACGCTGCGGCTTTTACTTTAGTCATAACTTGGCTTGATTCTCCTCCTTTTGCCAAGCCATTGAAATATGTCGAAAGTTATAGACCCGGCCCAACCAAGTGCGTCAGGCAGCGCGCAGCCAACCCTTGTCGCAGGCAGCGGCGAGAAAAGCGCGGGTATCCTGGGCGATGGCCTCGCGATTGCCGGGGAAAACGGCATCGAGATCGGCGATGATGTCGTCGGCCGTCCGCTCGCCGTCGCAGCGCTGCAGGATTTCGGCCGCGGCCGGGTTGAGCTTGATCAGGCCCTCCGGGTACAACAGGATGTGCGCCTGCTGGCTGGCTTCGTAGCGGAAGAGGTAATGCGGGCTGAGGCGCGGGCGATCGGATGGGTTCATGGTAGCGATGCTCGGTCAAGGGGAGCGGCTGCCGTTGCCGGCGACCGCTCCGGGGTGCGTTCAGCGAACGTAGACGTAGGCGGTAACTTCGAAGCCGAGGCGGATTTCGCAGTAAGCCGGGGTTTGCCAATTCATCGTATGTCTCCTTGATTAGGGCGCCGCACCCTGCGGCACCTGACTGTCATCTTGGCCATTCGCTTGCCGGCCGGCGCCCGGGCATTCGCCAAAAGCGCCTCAAGATTTTCTGGAGGCCGGCGCCATGGCCAGGGTTCAGCGCGGGTAAACCGGCGCCATCGGCGTGTAGTCGCCCCAGCCTTCGATACGCACCGGGCAATGGGCAAGCAGCATGGCGTCGAGCATGCTCCACAGGATGTCGAGCTTCATTTGCAGGATGTCGATCACCCGCTCCTGCTGCGCCCGCGTCGTGAAATGGCCGAGGGTGATGCGCAGGCCATGCACCACGTCGCGCGGCGCTTCGTTCAGGCGGCGGCGGAAGTAGTCGTAGCCGGCCGGCTCGATCCACGGGTAATGGGTCGGCCAGTTGTCGAGCCGGGACTGGTGGATGGTCGGCGCGAACAGCTCGGTCAGCGAGGCAGCAGCAGCCTCCTGCCAGGGGCGCTGGCGGGCGAAATTGACGTAGGCGTCGACGGCGAAGCGCACGCCGGGCAGCACATGGCGCTGCGAGACGATTTCCTCGCGGCTCAGGCCGACCGCTTCGCCCAGCCGAATCCAGGCCTCGATGCCGCCCGCCTCGCCATCGAACCCGTCGTGATCGAGAATACGCTGCACCCAGTGGCGGCGCACCTCGCGCTCCGGGCAGTTGGCCATGATGGCCGCGTCCTTGATCGGGATATTGATCTGGTAGTAGTAGCGGTTGGCGACCCAGGCCTGGATCTGGGCGCGCGTCGCCTTGCCCTCCTTCATCATCACCTGGTAGGGGTGGTGGATGTGGTAGCTCTTGCCCATGGCGCGCAGGCGGGATTCGAATTCCTCGGCGCTCCATGCGTGCAGTTCGTTCATGTTCATCGCTTGTCTCCGTTGGTGATCACCATGCCGTCCCAGGCGAGTTCGATGCCGGCGGCGCTTAGCTCAGCGCGTTGCGGCGAGTCCTCGTCGAGGATCGGATTGGTGTTGTTGATATGGATGAGAATCTTGCGCGGCCTGGGGTAGCCGGCGAGCAGTTCGATCATGCCGCCCGGCCCGGATTGCGGCAGGTGGCCGATGGAGCGGGCTGTCTTGGGAGCGATGCCGAGGTCGATCATCTCGGTGTCCGTCCAGAACGTGCCGTCGAGCATCACGCAATCGGAATCGGCCAGGAAAGTTTCGAGATGCGGCTCCATGGCGCCGAAGCCGGGGGCGTAGAAAACCCGGTAGCCGGTGGCCACATCCTCGATCAGCATGCCGAGGTTGTCGCCGGGGTGCGGGTTTTCGCGGTGCGGCGAATACGGTGGCGCCTTGCTGCTCAGCGGCACCGGCGTAAAGCGCAGGCCCTGGGCGCGCGGCACCTCGAAGCTCGGGCAGGGCTGGCCGGGGCTGACCTCGACCGGCTGCCAATTCACGGTGCAGAAGTGCGACAGCACGTTGAAGATCGGGTTGCCGGTGGTCAGGTCTTCCTGCACCTGCGGCGTACACCAGACATCCAGCGGCCGCCCCTCGCGCAACATGAAGAGGCCGGTGGTATGGTCGATCTGCGCATCCATCAGCACGACGCCGACGATGCCGGTATCGCGCAGGGCCCGCCCCGGCTGCAATGCCGGCTGGGCGCGAATTTGGGTCAGGATGTCGGGCGAGGCATTGAACAACACCCAGTCGACGCCATCGGCACTGACTGCAATCGACGACTGGGTACGCGGCAGGGCCCGCACGCTGTCTGCACGCACACCGGCGCAATTGCGGCAGTTGCAGTTCCACTGCGGGAAGCCGCCACCGGCGGCAGAACCGAGAACGAGTATTTTCATGCCCCCAGTCTGCGCGCACGGTTTTTGGCCGGCATGCGGGAAAGCGCCAAAGAAGCCTAATGATTTTCATGGCTCACGCCGCGCCATTTTGCAGCAGCTTGCTGTCTTCTTTTTCCACACTCCATACGGACAACCAACGATTTTTCAGGCTTAGGCCGTTGGCATGAAGATTGCCGCAAAGCTGCTCTTTTCAGGATGAGGAAGGAGCCGATGAATACCAAGGAACTCGTCGCTGCGGCGCTTGAAGTCCGCCACCCCTGGCAGGTTACGCAGATCCGCCACGATCTCGGGCCGGATCAGATCGACGTCTGGATCGGCAAGGAGGCGGCGCGCAGCAGCTGGCTGTTCGGCGCACGCAGCAGCCCGGGCAACCGGGATGAAGGCAGCTGGCGGCATGTCAATCTCGGCCGCCTGCGTTGCGTGATCCATGGCTCGCCGTCGCTCGACGGCGAAATGCCCGTCTGGCTCGGCGACGAGGAACAGCCCTTCACCCGGCTGCTGTCGCGCCGGGTCGCCAGCCTGATGCACGACGGCATCGGCTTCGGCAGCATTTGCGACCTGCTCGACCTGCCGGTGGCCGAACTGTGGAAGTTCAAGCACCGGCTGGACAACGGCAAGGCAGTACTGGCCACGCCCCCGGCCAGCCGCAACGAGCCCCTGCCCGCCCTGCCGGCAGCCGACGATCCGCTCTGGGAAAGCCTGCTCGATGGCAGTATCGGCATTGAAATGCACGCCCTCGGCCTCAAGCTGTTGCTGACCAAGCTACGCGAGCAATGGGCCGTGATCGGCGACCCCGAGGTACGCGCCCTGAAAGTGCAGGAGTTGCGGCGCTATTTCGTCCGCCACGAAAAGAGCCTGGCCCGCGAACTGGCACAGTTGCGGCTACGCGCCGCCCCAAGCGAGGAACGGCCATGAACATGCAGCAAACCCTGATGCCGCTCCCGCTCGCGGCCGAGATGATCGCCGCCGGCCAGGTACTGTGCATCGCCGGCGACGAGGCGGCGCTGCGCCAGTTGCCGCGCGGCCAGTGGATCGGCGGCACGATTCCCTACTTTATGACCCGTGAAGGCGGCCAGGTCAGCCGCGACCAGGTTTTCGTCACCCCGGTTACCGGCTTTGCCGAGCCGCCCCG
>CAZDRS010000065.1:0-11239 GCA_964507585.1 uncultured Dechloromonas sp. | reverse complement strand
GCACGTCTTCCTCGAACAGCGAGTGCATGACGATGGCGGCGGCACCGGCGTCTTCGAGGTGCAGCGGCGCATCGACATCGCGGGTGAGCGGGGTGGAGGATGGAACGATCGGGTTCTTCAGCGTCAGCCCGAGGTAGCGGGTGGTCAGGTCAGGCATCGGGTTTCTCCTCGGCCGGGGCTGCCGGGGCCAGCCCGGCCAGTTCCGTGTATTCATGGTGGCGTAGGCGGGCGGCTGCTTCCGCCTCGTTCATCAGGCGGTTGGCATCGTCTGGGCGCAGGCGTTCGAGTACCGTGAAGCGCGCCTCGTGCTGGGCGAATTCGCGGTAGGGGATGGAGGGCGCGGCACTATCCACCGACAGCGGATTCCTGCCCTGGTCGCGTAGACGTGGGTCGTAGCGGAGCAGCGGCCAATGGCCCGACTTCACCGCCAGATCCTGCTGGCGCAGGTTGTTGGAGAGGTCGACGCCGTGGGCGATGCACGGGCTGTAGGCGATGATGATCGAAACGCCGGGATAGCTCTCGGCATCGAGGAAAGCCTTCAGGGTATGCACATCCTTGGCCCCGTAGGCGACCTGGGCGACGAAGACGTTTTCGTAATCCATGGCGATGCGGGCCAGATCCTTCTTGCGGTTGGGTTTGCCGCCGGCCGCGAACTTGGCGACGGCGCCGAGCGGCGTGGCCTTGGAATTCTGGCCGCCGGTGTTGGAATAGACCTCGGTGTCGAGCACCAGGATGTTTACGTCCTGGCCCGAAGCCAGCACATGATCAAGACCCCCGAAGCCGATGTCGTAGGCCCAGCCGTCGCCGCCGATGATCCACACGCTGCGCCGGATCAGGTATTCGGCTAGCGCGGCCAGCCGTTCGGCAGCCGGGGTGGCGAGTTTGCCCAAGGCGGCGAGCAGGGCAGCGACCCGCTCGCGTTGCTCGTGGATGCCGGCTTCGCTGCGCTGGTCGGCGTCGAGCAGGGCTTGCACCAAGGCCGGGTCAAGTTGCGGGGTGAGCGCCTGCAACTGGTTGCGTGCCGTGTCGGCCAGCTTGTCGGTAGCCAGGCGCATGCCGAGTCCGAATTCGGCGTTGTCCTCGAACAGCGAATTGCTCCACGCCGGGCCACGGCCGTGGGCATCCTTGCAGTAAGGCGTGGTCGGCAGGTTGGCGCCGTAGATCGACGAGCAGCCGGTGGCGTTGGCGACCAGCATGCGGTCACCGAACAATTGCGTGGCGAGGCGGATGTAGGGTGTTTCACCGCAGCCGACGCAGGCGCCGGAAAACTCGAACATCGGCTGGAGCAGCATGGCGCCGGGCAGGGCGCTGCGTTTGGCGTTCTGGCGTTCCAGGTCGGGCAGGGTCAGGAAAAAGTTCCAGTTGCTTGCTTCGGCTGCGCGCAACGGCGGTTGCGGCGCCATGTTGATGGCCTTGTGCGATATGTTCGACTTGTCGCGGATCGGGCAGGCTTCGACGCACAGCGTGCAGCCGGTGCAGTCTTCCGGTGCCACCTGGTAGCTCATCCGGGTACCGGCCGGGTAGTCCTTGCTGCGTGCCGGCACGTGCTTGAAGGTCGGCGGGGCGCCATCGGCCGCGGCGGCCGGGAAAATCTTGGCGCGGATGGCCGAATGCGGGCAGACGAAAACGCACTTGCCGCATTGCGTGCATAGCGCTTCATCCCAGACCGGGATTTCCAGCGCCAGGTTGCGTTTTTCATGGCGCGCCGTGCCGGTCGGCCAGGTGCCGTCGACCGGGAACAGCGACACCGGCAGCCGGTCGCCATGGCCGGCGATCAGCGGCAAGGTGACGCGGTGGATGAAATCGTCGGCCGTGGTGCTGCCTGCCGTGGCTTCCGGGGTGATCGGCAGATCGTCAGGAAGCGCCACGCGATGCAGGCAGGCAATGGTCTGGTCGATGGCACGATAGTTGAACTCGGCGATGCGCCGGCCCTTGCGGCCATAGGTCTTCTCGACCGCATGCTTGATCGCGGCGATGGCCTGCTCCTGCGGCAGGATGCCGGAAATGGCGAAGAAGCAGGTCTGCATCACGGTATTGATGCGCCGCCCCATGTCGGCCGACTGCGCGACCTGGTAGGCGTCGATGACGTAGAACTGGATGCGCTTGGCTAGCATCTGCTGGCGAACACGCTTGGGCAGCCTGTCCCACACCCCTTCGGGCGGCAGGTCGGTATTCAGCAGGAAAACGGCTTCCGGCGCGGCGTGGGCGAGCAGGTCGTGGGTATCGAGGAAGTGCGGCTGGTGGCAGGCAACGAAGCGTGCGTCGCCATCGCCGGTCAGGTAGGCCGAGCGGATCGGCTGCGGGCCGAAACGCAGGTGCGACACGGTCATTGCGCCGGATTTCTTGGAGTCGTAGACGAAATAGCCTTGGGCGAACAATTCGGTTTCATCGCCGATGATCTTGATCGAGTTCTTGTTGGCCGACACCGTACCGTCGGAGCCAAGGCCGTAGAACACCGCGGCGAAGTTGGCACGGGCGGCGGCCGTGCGGAAATCGGCGTCGAAAGGCAGCGACAGGCCGGTGACGTCATCGTGGATGCCGACCGTGAAGCGGCGTGGCAGGGTATCGGCGCAGGCAGCAAACACCGAGGTGACCATGGCCGGGGTGAATTCCTTGGAGCCCAGGCCGTAGCGGCCGCCGATCACCTTCGGCATGCTGGCGAAGTGGGGTGCCGGACTGGCGGCATCCTCGGCCAGCGCGACCAGCACGTCCTTGAACAGCGGTTCGCCGTCGGCGCCGGCTTCCTTGCAGCGGTCGAGCACGGCCAGTACCTGCACCGTCGGCGGCAGCGCGCCAAGCAGGGCGGCAGGTGCCCACGGGCGGAACAGGCGAACCTTGAGCAGGCCGACCTTGTCGCCGCGCCGGTTCATGTCCTCGACCGTTTCCTGCACCGTTTCGGCACCGGAACCCATCAGTACGACAACGCGCTCGGCATCCGGCGCGCCGATGTAGTCGAACAGCCGGTATTGCCGGCCGGTCAGTGCGGCGAAACGATCCATGCTCCGCTGCACGATGCCCGGGAAGGCGTCGAACCACGGGTTCTGCGCCTCGCGGCACTGGAAGAAGGTATCGGGGTTCTGCGCCGTGCCGCGCAGCACCGGGTGTTCCGGCGACAGGGCGCGTTGGCGCTGGGCGTCGATCAGTGGCTGGTCGAGCAGGGCGTGCAGCATCTTGTCGGCCAGGGGTTCGATCTTGGCCACCTCGTGCGAGGTGCGGAAACCATCGAAGAAGTGCAGCACCGGGATGCGCCCGGCCAACGTGGCCGCCGAGGCGATGGCTGCCATGTCCTGCGCTTCCTGCACCGAGTTGGAGGCGAGCAACGCAAAGCCGGTGCCGCGCGTGGCCATCACGTCGGAGTGGTCGCCAAAGATCGATAGTGCATGCGTGGCGACGGCGCGGGCAGCAACATGGAAGACGGTCGGCGTCAGTTCGCCAGCGATCTTGTACATGTTGGGGATCATCAGCAGCAGCCCTTGCGAGGCGGTGAAGGTGGTGGCCAGCGCTCCGGCCTGCAGCGCGCCATGGACGGCGCCGGCGGCACCCCCCTCGGATTGCAGCTCGACGACGGTAGGCACGGTGCCCCACAGGTTCTTGCGGCCTTGCGCTGCCCATTCGTCGGACAGCTCGCCCATGCCGGAGGAGGGGGTGATCGGGTAAATGGCGATCACTTCGGAAACGCGGAAAGCCACGTTGGCGACGGCTTCGTTGCCGTCTATGGTCAGCATGCTGCTCATGTCGATTCCCTGACGTTATCGCCGGTTCTGTGCCGGCTGGCTGCCACGTAGCGGGTGCTGCGCTGCAGCAAGTTCATCATACGCCGGAAATTTGCCGATGGAATGGCCTCTTGTCCCGCATCGTGGCGTGTTATTGCACGCTGATCAGGGTGGGGCGAGGCGGTATACTTCAACCTCCTCAAGCTGAAAGCATTTCATGGCCGCATCCAACGACACCGCCAGCATGGCGCTCTTCTGTGACTTCGAAAACATCGCGCTCGGTGTGCGCGACGCGCAGTACGAAAAATTCGACATTCGCCCGGTGCTGGAGCGCCTGCTCGCCAAGGGCAGCATCGTTGTCAAGAAGGCCTATTGCGACTGGGATCGCTACAAGGGCTTCAAGGCGGCCATGCACGAAGCCAATTTCGAATTGATCGAAATCCCGCACGTTCGCCAGTCCGGCAAGAATTCGGCCGACATCCGCATGGTCGTCGACGCCCTCGACCTGTGCTACACCAAGTCGCACGTCGATACCTTCGTGATCATTTCGGGCGATTCCGACTTCTCGCCGCTCGTTTCCAAACTGCGCGAGAACGCCAAGAAAGTCATCGGCGTCGGCGTCAAGCAAAGCTGCTCCGACCTGCTGATCACCAACTGCGACGAATTCATCTACTACGACGACCTGGTGCGCGACCGCGAGGCCAATCGCGGCCAGCGCCGCGAGCGCGAGAAGCGTTCGCCGGAAGAGGAAGCCAAGCGGCGCGAGAAGCAGGAGGAACGCAAGGCCAAGGCCATCGACATCGTCTCCTCGACCTTCGTCGACCTGATGGCGGATCGCGGCGAAAGCGAACGCATCTGGGCCTCGGTACTCAAGGAAGTGGTCAAGCGCCGCAATCCGGGATTCAACGAAAGCTATTACGGTTTCCGCACCTTCGGCAACCTGCTGGAGGAAGCCGCCAGCCGCGGTCTGCTCGGCTTCGGGCGCGACGACAAGGGGGCTTTCGTCTTCCGCGCTCCGGCCCGGCCGCTTGCCGTCGAAGGCGAGGCGCCGGTCGAAGCAACGGTGGTCGAGCCGGTGCTGGCCGAAATGCCGGAAACGGTGCCAACCGAAACGGTAACCTTGCCCGAGGCACCGGCTGGCGAAGCCGAGACCGGCGGCAATGCGCGTCGCCGCGGCGGACGTCGTGGTCGCGGTGGCCGCGAGGGGCGTGACAAGGAGCGGACGCCGGCTGCGGAGGCGGCAGCCGACAGCACCTCGGTCGTCGAGGTGGCATCGGTCGTCGAGGCTGCTCCCGTAACGGTGGACGTTGCGCCGGCCGAGCCGGCAGAAAGCAAGCCGCGCCGGGGCGGCCGTCGTCCGCGCAAGAGCGAGGCAGCCGAAGTCGCTTCGGCCAGCAGTGATGCGGTAGTTGGCGAAACACCGGTGGTCGAGGCACCTGTTGCCGAAGCCAAACCCGCCAAGGCCAAGCGGCCGGCGCGACCGCGCAAGCCGAAGGCCAGCGAAGACACGGCCAGCTAATCAAACATCGGGGCAGCCAAGGCTGCCCCGATTGTTTAGCGGGGAACGATTCAGATCACGTTGAGCAGCTTGGCGCGCAGCGATTCTGCCTCGCGCTTGCCGTCGCGCGACATGACGATGGCGTGATACCAGTCGTCGTACAGGCCGCGTAAATCGGTGTGGCTGTTCGTTTGTTCGATACGTTCGAGCAATGAACTGGTACCCAGCGAGCCGACGAAGGCATTCAGCGTATTGGTCATAAAATTCCGCGCCATCTGCAGGCGTACCGGATCGCTCTGCTCCGGCAGATCGCCGAAAGCCGTAATCGACGGCAGCCGCTCGGGTGGCGCCGAGTTGGCCGGGCCGACACCGGTCAGGTCGTGGAACTCGATGTAGCCCTCTTCCTCCAGCATGCCCAGCGTGTGCTGCAGATCGTCGGCGAGCAGCATCGAACGCAGCTCCTCGACCGATCGTTTTCCATCCACGAAAATGAGGATGCGCCGCACGCGCGGCGACAGCCCTCCTGCTTTCGTGGCGATTTCGTCGTGCCCTTTCTGGGTCTTCGCGAAAACAACGCCCATGGTTTGTCTCCAGTTTGGTGTGAATTTTTGTGCAACGGATTGTACTAAATGAAAAAACCCGCCAAAAGGCGGGTTTTCCATGAGCGTGAATTAGTTCTCGATCAGGCGGCGGCTTGCACCGGAATCTTGTGCCCACGGCGGACGATGCGGTTTTGCGAATCGACGTAGATCAGATCCGGCTCGTGCTTGGCCAGCTCGACTTCGTTATACACGGCGAAGGTGGCGATGATCAGGATGTCGCCTGGGGCGGCACGACGGGCGGCCGAACCGTTGACGGAAATGACACCCGATCCGCGCTCGGCGCGAATGGCGTAGGTCGTGAAACGCTCGCCGTTGTTTACGTTCCAGATGTCGATCTGTTCGTATTCCTTGATGTTTGCCGCTTCGAGCAGGTCTTCATCGATGGCGCAGGAACCCTCGTAGTGCAGGTCGGCGTGGGTTGCAGTCACGCGATGCAGCTTGGATTTCAGCATTGTTCTCTGCATGGTTTCACTCATCCAGAAGGTTGGGGGAAGCGCATTGTAGCGACAATGGCCCCTCTGTCAACGGGCGTAATTATGGATTTCCCGAAGGCATCAGACTTCGATGTTGTCGATCAGCCGTGTCGTTCCCAGGCGGCTGGCGGCAAGCACCACCAGTGGGGCGTTTACGCCTTTCGGCATAGACAGGTCGGACTGTTGTCGCACTGCAACATAGTCGGTTTTCCAGCCGGCGGCATCGAGCGATGCGATGGCTGTTTTTTCCAGTTTCACCGTATCGGTCTCGCCGCCACGAATGGCGTCGCGGATTTCGTTGAGCAGGCGATACAGGCGCGGTGCTTCGGCCCGTTCGGCTTCGCTCAGGTAACCGTTGCGCGACGACAGGGCCAGGCCATCGGCAGCGCGCACGGTTTCGCCACCGATGATGGCGATGGGCAGGGCCAGCTGACGGGTCATGTTGCGGATGACCATCAACTGCTGGTAGTCCTTCTTGCCGAACAGCGCAGTGTTGGGCTGGACGATGTTGAACAACTTGAGCACCACCGTGGCGACGCCGCGGAAATGGCCGGGGCGGAATTCGCCGTCGAGAATGTTCTGGATGGCCGGCGGTTCAACCGTGTATTCCTGCGGCTCGGGGTAGAGATCGGCCTCGGTTGGGGCGAACAGCACGTCGACGCCAGCGGTGGCCAGCTTGTCGCAGTCGGCCTGGAAGGTGCGCGGGTACTTGTCGAAATCCTCGTTCGGGCCGAACTGCAGGCGGTTGACGAAGATCGAGGCGACCACGGTGTCGCCGTGGGCACGGGCCTGTTCCATCAGGCTGATGTGGCCGGCGTGCAGGTTGCCCATGGTCGGCACGAAGACGACGCGGCCACGGTTTTTCAGTGCCGCACGCAGGTCGGCAATGCTGGAATGGATTTGCATGCTTGGGGTCTCTTGCGTCGTAAGGCCGGGTCTGTTGCCCGGCTATCGGGGATCAGGCGGCGTAGGTGTGTTCCGGGCCGGGGTAGCTGGTGTCCTTGACGGCAGCGACGGCGCGGCAGGCAGCGTCGTGCAGGGAGCTGGCGCCATCCATGAAGTTGCGGACGAACTTGGCTTTCTTGCCGGGCGGGATGTCGAAGGCGTCATGGACGACCAGCACCTGGCCCGAGCAGTCCTTGCCGGCGCCGATGCCGATGGTGATGATGTGCAGCATGGCCGTCACTTCTGCGGCCAGCACGGCGGGAATCGCTTCGAGAACGATCATCGTGGCGCCGGCTTCCTGCAAGGCCAGTGCATCCTCCCGCAGGCGCTGGGCGGCGGCCTCGCCCTTGCCCTGCACCTTGTAGCCGCCCATGACGTGCACGGATTGCGGCGTCAGGCCGAGGTGGCCGCAAACCGGAATGCCGCGGTCGACCAGGAACTTGACGGTCTTGGCCATCTCGCCGCCGCCTTCCAGCTTGACCATCTGGGCGCCGGCCGCCATCAGCGTGACGGCGTTGCGGAAGGCCTGTTCCGGCGATTCCTGATAGCTGCCGAAGGGCATGTCGGCGATGATGAAGGCGCGATCCGAGCCGCGCTTGACGCAGGCAGTGTGGTAGGCGATGTCGGCCACGGTGACCGGCAGCGTCGTGTCGTGGCCCTGGATGACGTTGCCCAGCGAGTCGCCGATGAGCAGGGATTCGACGCCGGCTCCATCGAGCAGGCGGGCGAAGCTGGCATCGTAGGCGGTGAACATGACGACCTTCTCGCCGGCGGCGTAGAGCTTGGCGAGATCGCCCTGGGTCAGGCGGCGGGTGGTGACTTGAGCGGACATGGGTTTACGACCGGAAGACAAAATAGACGGCGCCTAGGATACACAGAGCCGCCCACAAGTAGTCAAGCTTGAGCGGCTGATCCATGTAAAAGACGACGAAGGGAACGAAGACAGTCAGGGTGATGACTTCCTGCAATATCTTGAGCTGGCCGAGGTCGAGTTCGGTGTTGCCGATACGGTTGGCCGGCACCTGGATCAGGTATTCGAACAGCGCGATGCCCCACGACAGCAGGGCGGCAATCCACCACGGCTTTTCGTTGAGGTGCTTGAGGTGCGAATACCAGGCGAAGGTCATAAAGACATTCGACAGGGCGAGCAGGATCACCGTCTGCCACAGCACGGGTATTTGCAGGCCGAACAGGCTCACAACTTGACGATGCCCTGGTTGGCGACGGCCGGCAGCCAGGCGGCGACGGTGCCGCGGCCGGGGATTTTCAGGTCGGGCGCGATTTCGGCCAGCGGCTGGAGGACGAAGGCGCGCAGATGCAGGCGTGGATGCGGCAGGATCAGGCGCGGCAGGTCGACGAACTGGTCGCCGTAGAGCAGCAGGTCGAGATCGAGCGTGCGCGGGCCGTTACGCTCGGCGCGGATGCGCCCGAAGCGCTGTTCGATTTCGAGCAGGGCGTCGAGCAGGGCTTCCGGCGCCAGGTCGGTGGCCAGTTCGGTCACGGCATTGACGAATTCCGGCTGTTCGGTGATGCCGACCGGCGCCGTGCGGTACAGTGACGAGCAGCGGACGACGCGGCTTTCCGGCAGGTTGGCCAGTGCGGCGAAGGCCGCCCGAACCGTGGTTGCCGGATCGCCGAGGTTGGCGCCGAGTGCGACGTAGGCGGTGTTCATTCGCCGGCGGTGGGCGTGGCGGCGCCGGATTGGGCCGGCTTCTTGCGGCGCCGGCGCTTTTTCTTGTCGCCGGCTTGTTCCGGCAGCAGCATGGCAGCGCGTTTTTCGCCGTCGGCATTCTGGAAGCGCGTCCACCAGTCGGCGATTTCGTTGTCGATTTCGCCGGCCTGGGCACGCAGCACCAGGAAGTCGTAACCGGCGCGGAAGCGCGGCTGTTCGAGCAGGGCATAGGGGCGTTTGCCGGCGCGCTGTTCGAAGCGCGGCTGCAGGGCCCAGATATCCTTGATGTCGCCGGCGATGCGGCGGGTGATGGCGAGTTTTTCGCCTTGCACGTCGAGGACGGTATCCATTGCCGAATAGAGCGCCGGAATCTTCGGCTCGCCCTTGGCCTTGAGCTTCTCCCAGTGGGCCAGCACTTCGTGCCAGAGCAGCGTGGCGAACAGGAAGCCGGGCGAGGTGCCCTTGCCCCGCCGGACGCGGTCGTCGGTGTTGGCCAGCGACAGCATGACGAATTTCTCGCCCAGCGGCTGTTCGAGGATGACGTCGAGCAGCGGCAGCAGGCCGTGGTGCAGGCCTTCGTCGCGTAGCTGGGTCAGGCACTTGACCGAGTGGCCCGAGGTCAGCAGCTTGAGCATTTCGTCGAACAGGCGGGCCGGCGGCACGTTTTCGAGCAGTTCGGCCATTTCGCGGATCGGCTTGCGCGCTTCCGGGTCGATGCTGAGGCCCAGCTTGGCGGCCAGCCGCACGGCGCGCAGCATGCGCACCGGGTCTTCGCGGTAACGGGCGCGCGGCTCGCCGATCATGCGCAGGGTCTTCTGCTTGAGGTCGCCGACGCCGTGGTGGTAATCGAGCACCGCCTCGGTGGCCGGGTCGTAGTACAGCGCATTGGCGGTGAAATCGCGGCGGGCGGCGTCCTCGGCCTGGCTGCCAAAAACGTTGTCGTGCAGCACGCGGCCGTGTTCGTCCTTCTTCACGTCATCGCCGAGGGCGCCGCGGAAGGTGGTCACTTCCAGCGTCTCCTGGCCCATCATCACATGCACGATCTGGAAGCGGCGGCCGATGATGCGCGAGCGGCGGAAGTAGCGGCGCACTTCCTCCGGCGTGGCGTCGGTGGCGACATCGAAATCCTTGGGCTCGGCGCCGATCAGCAGGTCGCGCACGGCGCCGCCGACGACGTAGGCCTTGTGGCCGTGGCTTTGCAGCGTTTCGCAGACGCGGCGGCTGCCGCTGCTGATGCGGTCGCGGGTGATGCGGTGGCTGGAGACCGGAATGACAGCCGGTTCGTGGCGGTTGGCCGTGGTTTTTTTGCCGCTGAACACGCGGGAAATGAGTTTGCGGATCACGTATTACCGTTCAATAAGGGCCGGTGTGGCTTCGTAAAGCGCGGATTTTACCGGAAGTCAGTGATTTTTCACGGATTCTGACGGTGTTGGCGTTAATCCAGGCCAAAGAATTCGCGTATTTTGCGGCCGATCGCGGCACTGCCCGGTACGCGTTGCGCCAGTTCGTTCTGCCCGTTCGAGTAGCCTTGCTCCAGTTCGGCGAAGCGTTGCAGGCGGCGTTCGAGGATGCCGGACAGGCTGTCGGCCAGTTCCGGGCGTTGCTGGATGATGGTCTGGAAGCCTTCCTTGTCCAGGCGGTAGGCTTCGACATCGGTACTGGCGATAACCGTGGCCCGGCGCGGGGCGCCGGTCATCAGGCCGATTTCGCCGAAGACGCTGCCCGGGCCGCGTTTTTCGAGCAGGCGACGGGCGCCTTCCGGCGGCTGCCACCAGGCCTCGGCCTCGCCGGCGACCATGACGTACAGCCAGTGGGCGACGGCGCCTTGGCGGGTGATGATGTCGCCGCGGGCGAACGGGGCCGGGATCAGGCGTTGTGCCAGGTGCTGCTTTTCCGCATCGGACAGCCGGGCAAACAGTTCGACGGCGTTGATGGCGCGCAGGCGGCGCTGCAGCTCCCGTCCCTCCACCTCCTCGCGGTGGGCGGCGCCTTCCTTGACGAGGTGGATGGTGTGGTCGTCGGTGGCCAGGCGGATGCCGTTGCGCTGCAGCGTGGCCAGGATGTGCACCCGGACGTCGGAATCGGTCGGGTCGTCCTGCTGCGGGTCTTGCAGCCAGTAGCGCAGGACGTAGTGGGCATAGCCCGGGCCGAAATCCATCAGCACGCAACTGGGGGGCGGTTGCGTGGCGACATTCGGGATGGTGGCATCGGCAATGTCGTCCTGGATCATCTGGATGACCCGGCCGGGCGGGATGGCGAGGTCGACGTTGAACGGAATGGCGCGCCGCCAGCCGGGTTGCGCCTGGTGCTTGTCGCACAGCACGTAGTAGCGGCCC
>CAZDRS010000064.1:0-11446 GCA_964507585.1 uncultured Dechloromonas sp. | reverse complement strand
GCCAGTTGCAGGATGCCATCGAGGTTGATGTCCTCGATGCTGACCAGCCCGATCTTGGCCCAGGCCGTTACCCAACCCGGCAGCTTGGCGATGGGAATATCGGCCAGGTGCGTCAAGACCTCGTGCTTGGCGAAGACGGCATAGGCCGGCGCGGTGATGTAGAGCAACAGGATGAACAGCAAAGACCAGAACACCGACTCGCGTGCTTCATGCACGGTCGGCGTGGTGTAGTAACGCACCAGCACGTGTGGCAAGGCGGCGGTGCCCACCGTCAGGCAGAAAATCAGCGCCAGGAAGTTGACGCGCTGGGTGTTGCGCTCCTCCTCCGTTTCTCCGGGAAAGGCTTCGGCATGATGGGCTGGCTGCCGGCTGCGCTCGACGGCCGAGAACATGGCCGCCTCCCAACGCGCCTTGGCCTGCTCCGGGTCGTGCGGCAATTCGCGCCGCTGTCGTTCGAGTGCCACGATGTCGCGCATTTGCACGTCGCTGGCCTTGAGCTGATTGATTTGCGAGGAAAGCTGCTCGCGCTCGTGATTGAGCGACTGCGGCAACTGCATGATTTTCTGGGCGTAGAGATCGGCCCGCTCGCGGAAAAGTTGGCGCACTTCCTTTTCGGCGGGCGCATCGAACAGGCGGTTTTCCAGCTGCGTGACTTTCTGCAGCACCTCGCCATAAACCAGCTGCGGTACCGGATTGCCGGTCACGTTGTAGGAGAGGATGGCCACCGGCGTGATGTAGGCAACGATCAGGATCAGGTACTGCGCCACCTGCGTCCAGGTCACCGCCCGCATGCCGCCCAGGAAGGAGCAGACCAGGATACCGGCGAGGCCGACGAAGACGCCGATCTCGAATTGCAGGCTGACGAAGCGGCTGGTGATGACGCCGACGCCATAGATCTGCGCCACAACATAGACGAAGGAAGCCAGGATGGCCGCCGCCACGGCCACCAGGCGGATGGCGTTGCCGCCATAGCGCGCACCGAGAAAGTCGGGGATGGTGTATTGCTCGCAACGCCGCAGGTAGGGTGCCAGCAGCAAGGCAACGAGCACAAAGCCCCCTGTCCAGCCGATGACGTAGGCCAGGCCCTGAAAGCCCGACAAATAGAGCGTTCCCGCCATACCGATGAAAGAGGCGGCGCTCATCCAGTCGGCACCCGTTGCCATGCCGTTGAAGAAGGCCGGCACGCGCCGCCCGGCGACGTAGTATTCCGACACGTCGGACGTACGGCTGACGATACCGATCCCGGCGTACATCGAGATGGTGAAGATCAGGAAAGCGTAGCCCACCCAGCGCGGCGGCATGCCGTGCTGTTCGAGAACAGCCAAGGCCCCGATGAAGGCCAGGAAGCCACCTGTGTAAATCAGGTAGTAACGCTGCAGGCGGGTCAGCGGCTTGACCATAGGCTGCGGCTAGTGCGTCCGGCGCAGGAAGCTGCTGGCCCGCGATTCGTCGACGAGTCGTGCCGCCGTATCAATCTGCTTGCCCACGGCACGCACCAGCAACATCTGGAAAATCCGGGCAACCAGCAGGGTATTGGCCATCGCATCCCGCCGCCCTTCCCCGCCGCCCAGGCCAAAGCATTCCAGCCAGTAGTCGAGCGGCATGACGGTGTGCCCCTTGTCCTCGAACATCGAGGGCATCAGCCAGGCCAGATCGACCCACTGCGGCTGGAAATCGAGGCCCAGGCGCTCCTTGTAGGCGCGTTGCAGAAAACCGCCAACATAAGGCACGTGATAGGTTACCAAGGGCGCCTTGGCCGCGAAGAGCAGGAAGGCCATCAACTGCCGGTCGACGGCCGAACCTTCGCCATCCAGGGTGGTGAAATCGATGTAGAAGGTGTCGTCCGGCTGGATTGCACCCTGCCAGATACTGCTCGCGGCAATGCCCAGCAACTGATCCTTGTCCGGGTCGAGGCCGCTGCTGACGATATCGATCACGACGTAGCGGGTGTGAAAGTGCAGATCGTCCAAGGCCGGCGCCTTGCTGGTACGCCAAGCCTCCAGCGAACCGCGAACGTCGTCGGGCAGGCCGGCCGGCGCCCCGCCGCGAAAGAGAAATTTCTTCAGGCCGAGCATGGTCAATTCACCTGGTAGTCGAGTTTGAGGCGCGTCTGGATCTTGCGGGCCTGGCGGAAGGACTCCTTCAGGATGCGGCGATCCAGTTCGTTCAAGGTTTCCGGATCGATCAGGTTGTCGCCCTGCTTGCCCGGTTCGCCCTCAAGGTATTGGTGCTGCAGGCGGAGCAGCTGGATGAAATTGAGCCCATCGAGCACCGCGTTGATCTCATCATTGCGGATGTTCAGGCGCTGGGAAGCCAGGCGCAAACGCTGGATGGAGTTGGTGTTGTGCACGCCACTGGCCATTGCGTAGATACGCGCCACGTCGACAAAAATCCGCGAACCGTATTTCTTCAGATCGATCTTGCCCGGTGCATCCGGTTCGAGATCGGTCAGGAAATCGCGAATCTTGCCCAGCGGCGGCTCGACATCGAGCGCATTCTTGGCCATCGCGCGCAGGAACATCGGATTCGATGCAGTCAGCGCCAACAGGTGGCGGCGCATGGCCTCGGCCAGCTCGGCCTTGCCATAGAGCGGGCGGAAGTCGAAGAAGATGGTGGCATTGAGCAGCGCATCCGGGTGTGGCTGGCGAATCCAGGTACCGAACTGCTCCTTCCACTCATCCAGCGTCAGGCACCACTGCGGGTTGCTGGCCATGATGTTGCCCTTGCAGAGCGGGAAACCACAACGGTCGAGATCCTTGTTCACATCCAGCGCATAAGCCAGGAAGCGTTGCTTCAACTCGGCAATATCGCCCTCCTCGGGCGGCTGGAAGACGATACCGTTATCCTGGTCGGTACTGAAGGTCTGCTCGTCGCGCCCTTCCGAACCGAAAGCCAGCCAGGCCCATTCGATGCCATCGAAATTATGGTTTTCCAGATTGAGCTGGATGATGCGGCGGGTCAGCGCGTCGTTGAGCGCCGAGATGAATTGCGTCAACTGCTCCGACCCCACCCCCTGCGCCAGCATGTTGAAGGCCAGTTGGCGCACGTCGGCAGCCGCCTGCTGCAAGGCCTCGACGTTACGTGCGCTGTCGATGGACTGGCGAATCTGGCGCAGGCCGACGCGTTGCAGCGAGAACAGGTCGCGCTCGGAAACGACGCCGGTCAGGCGGCCTTCGGCATCGGTGACGAGAACATGGCGAATGCCGTGCGTCGCCATGGCGAACATCGCATCATAGGCCGTGGCGTGCTCTTCGAGCATGAAGGGATTGGGCGTCATCGCCTCGCCGACCGAGGCGGTCAGCGGCAATTGAGCGAGTACGACACGGTCGAGCAGGTCGGTGCGGGTAAAGACACCGACCGGCTTGCGATCCTCGCCGGCGATGACCAGGGAGCCGATACTGGCCTGCGACATGGTTTCCAGTGCGGCCCGCAGTTGTGTATCAGGCGTGACGGTAATCGGCGAACGGGCACCAATGCCGGCCAGCGGAGAATTGAGCGTCTGCTGCTCGCTGGCCCGCTGCGCGAATTGCAGTTGCAACTGGCGGCGTGACTGATCAAGCAGGCTGGCGATGTATTGCGTGCAGAACAGGTTGAATTCCGGGCTGGAGGCCATGAGTGCCAGGAAATCCTCTGCCGGCAACTGGTAGCAGAAGGTGTCGTCCACCGCCGCATAGTGGTTGGTGGACGGCCGGCCGGCCGTCACCGCGCCAATCGGGAAACCCTCACCCGCCCCCAGGCTGAGGATGGAATACTCGGTCACTGTTACCTCGCCGGCCTGGCGGGCCTGTACCTTGCCGGATTCGATCAGGTAGAAATAACGGACATTGCCGGAATCCGGGCCGATGATCTCGCTACCGGCCGGGTAAAAGGCGATCTGCGCCTTCTCGGCAAAATGCTGCAGCGCAGCCGGCTGCATCTTGTTGAACGGTGCGTGATTGCGCAGGAAGGCGACGGTGTTGCCCGCCATTCGACTACGCCCGTTCTGGCGCAAGGCCATTTCCACTTGGCCGACGACCATTTCCTGCCCTGATTGCTGTTGCGTATTCACGACAACCTCATATTTTTCTAAAGGGAATAGTTTAACTTGAGACGTTGTTGCAGACGCCGGGCCTGCTTCAACGCCTCGCGCAGTATGGCCTGATCCAGCTCATGCAGCGTGGCGGGTTTCAGGCCGGAGCCCGCCTTGTCGTGCGATTCGGAAGCGGTCATCTGCTGGGCCAGGCGCAAGCGCAGCAGGTGACCGAGGGCCGCCGTCAGCCCGGCAATTTCCTGGGCCGGCAAGCCGATTTCGCGGCCAGCCTGGTGCAGGCGGTCGACAGTGTTCACGTCACGCGTTCCGGTACCCAGCGCCAGGATGCGCGCTGCATCGACAAAAATCCGGCTGCCGTATTTCTTCAGGTCGATTTCACCATTGGCATCGGGCGCCAGCTCGCCACGGAAATTGAGCGGCACCTCGACCTGTAGCGCATTTACCGCCATCAGGTGCTGAAACGACGGGGTAGCCACAGTCATCGACAGCAACAGCGTACGCAGTTTCTCGCCGAGGTCGAGCTCCCCGCACAAGGGCCGCAGGTCGAAGAAGATGCTGGCATTGAGCAAGGCCTCGGGCTCGGGGCGGCGCACCCACTCGATGAACTGCTCGCGCCATTCGTCGAGCGACAAACACCAGGCCGGGTTGCCTGCCATGATTTTGCCCGGACACAACGTAAAGCCCGCCTCGGCCAAACGCTGGTTGGCTTCCTGCGCAAACGGCAGGAACAGAGCGCGCAGGGCATCGGCCTCCTGTGGGCTGCTGGCCAGGAAGATCAGTCCGTTATCCTGGTCGCTAACGAAAGTCTGCTCGTGCCGCCCCTCGGAACCCAGGGCCAGCCAGCACCAGGCAACGGGCGGCAAGCGATGGCGCTGCGCCGTGGCGGTGATGATGCGCTCCGTCAGCCGATCATTGAAATACGAAATCAGGCGAGCAGCGGCCACGCCTTCCAGGCCGCCGGCAACGGCCTCGTGCAGGCAACGGCGAACCCGTGCGGCCAAACCGGGGGCATCGTTCAACGCACCCGGCGCTTCCAGCTCGGCGAGCAGCTCGAGGGGTTGGCGGTACAGCTGCTGCAGGTCGAACATCACGCCAGACTCAGTATTTCACCCGGGCGAAGTAGGTCTTCTCCGAGGCCTCCAGTGCCTGGCGCACCGTGACGATACCCTGGTCTTCCAGCAGCTTGACCAGCTTGAGGAAGACCTCCCCGGTCGCCAGCGCATCCTCCAGCGCGTTATGCCGTGTGCCGATGCTGATGCCCAGACGTTCGAGAATCACATCCAGCTTGTGCGACTCCTGGTTCGGATGCACGACAGCCGAGAGCAGGAGGGTATCGAGCACCGGCTGCGTGAAGCGGATGCCGGTGCGCTCTTCCTTCAGCTGCAGGAAGCGCATGTCGAAAGCCGCGTTGTGAGCGATCAGCACGGTATCCTCGCAGAACTCGTGGAAGGCCGGCAGCACGACATAGATATTCGGCTGGCCGCGCACCATGTCCTCGGTAATACCGTGGATCGGGATCGATTCCGGCTTTAACGGGATTTCCGGATCGACGATCTGGTTGAAGGTTTCCTGGCGCAGCAAGCGGCCATTGACGATGCGCGCCGCACCAACCTGGATGATCTCGTCGCCCTTGGAGGGTTCCAGCCCGGTCGTCTCGGTATCGAAGACGGTATAGGTCAGATCGGACAGCTTGCGGTCGAGGTCGATGGATTTGTCCTCGAACTTGAACAGGTCGAAATCGTAATACTCCGGCCGCCCGGTGACGTGGCGCTCCTCGATCACCAGTTCGGCCTCCGGCGTCGCCACCGGCAGCACGAAGCGGAAGAAGGCGCGGTGTGCTGCCTTTTCGCGTTGGTACCAGATTTCGCCGCCATGGCGGTCGATCACGTCGCGCAGGGTGAGCGGCGTCGTTTCGGCACCGACCTGCATGGACTCCATTTCCCACGTATAGAAGGTTTCGGACGACATCGCCGGGCCGGCCCAGATCAGGTCGAGATAAGCCAGCTTGCCGTTGCGCATCAGACGGAAGCGCAGTTCGCGCGGCTCGTAGTGATCCTGCAGTTTGGAGGCCAGCGAAACCAGGGCAAAGACCAGCGAAAAACTGTCGGCCTTGATCCACAGGCTTTCATCGACCTCCTCGGTCTTCGTCGGCAGTTGCAGCTTGTCGTCGATCCGGCGCTGCGCGGCGACGATGATGTCGGTACCCAGGATGTCTTCGAGCGGCCAGCGCGTCTTCAGCGAGTCGGAGAACTGGCTCATGGTCTGGTCGATAACCTGGCTACGCTTGGCTACCTCGTCGTCGATGACGCGCAGGAAGCGCTCGCGCAATTCCGGCTCCATGTCCGGATAATCGAGCAGGTTGGCCACGGCGGCGCGAATGTTGCCGATCGCCGAGCGGCTGCCCTGGCTCAGGGTATGCAGCGCCTGGTCGCGGCGCTCCTCCTCCTCGATGCTGCGCGTGATGTTCTCGACGGTCAGCACGTAGCCGGTCATCCTCCGCTCACTCCCCTCGCCAGCCGAAGTCAGCACCGGCACCATCTGGACGCGCAGCAACTGACCACCCCGCGTCGTGGTGGTGAAGGTCGACATCGCCAGCTTACCGGCCGACAGGCGCTGATTGATGACTTCACGGGCATGCTCGATCTGGTTCTTTTCGAGAATGGAAAAAATCGAACGACCGAGACCGATCAGCGCCCCGCCCGCCACCGAGGTCGGCCCCTGGGCCAGGGCCTTGAACTGCAGGCGGGCACGGTTGTTGTAGAGCAGAATGCGGCCGTCGTTGTTGCAGACAACCACCGCCTGCGCCAGTTCCGACATCAGCGCTGCCAGGCGATTCTTTTCCTCCTCGACCGAGGCCTTGGCCCGGGCGATCTGGGAATCGACATCGTCCATCAACGCATCCCGCTGCTGGGCCAGGTCATTGGCGGCCTGCGCCAGCTGCTGGACTTCCGGCGGCCCTTCGGGAACGACGCGGAAATTGCGGTTGGCGCCAAGCATCAGCCGCAAGGTCTCGGCCATGCGCAACAAACCCTCGACGTAATGCTTGAACAGCTTGTGCAGCACCAGGACACCGACGACGAAACCGAACAGCGTCATCACGGTGCCGACCGGCAGGCGGGACATCAGCAAGTCGGTCAGCATCTGGCGCTCGGCATCCTTCATGTCCAGCCAGACGAGCAAGGAGGTGACCAGGAAGGGGCCGGTCATCAGCAGACCGAGAACGACAACGGCGAGGATGAATCGATGTTTTGCCTTCATGGCATGCATCCGAAATGGGGATTGAGGTTGGCTACCGCCGTCATCACAGCCTGCGGCAGCCGGGCAGGATGAAAGCGCTCAGACGCCAAGCATGCCCTTGACCTGGGCGACCAGATCCTTGGTCGAAAAAGGCTTGGTGACGTAGGCATTGGCACCGATGGCCAGCCCCTTGGCTACCTCGGTATCCCGCCCCTTGGCGGTCAGCATGACGATATTCAGGCCGGCCTGAGCCGGATCGGCACGCAGCGCCTCACAGACTTCGAAGCCGGATTTCTTCGGCATCATCACGTCGAGCAGGATCAGGTCGGGGGCAAAGCTGGCCACCTTGGCCAGCGCCTCGTCACCATCGACGGCGACAGCAACCTCGAAACCTTCTTTTTTCATCAGGAATTCGAGCGAGATGACGATGTTGGGTTCGTCATCGACGATAAGAATTTTCTTGGCCATACCTTGTCTCCCTTGTTATTCCTCCGATGCCGGCAACGGCACCGTGAAAATGAAATTCGCACCCTCTCCCGGGCGGCTTTCAGCCCACAGCTTACCACCGAAATATTCGATGATCTGCCGGCTGATCGGCAGTCCCAGCCCGGTTCCCTTCGGCTTGTCGGTCAGCGTGTTTCCGCCCTGGCGGAATTTTTCGAAAATGACATTGCACTCCTCTGCCGTCAAGCCGGGGCCGTTATCCGCCACCTCGACCCGAACCATGCCGCCATCGATACCGACACGCACATGCACCCGGCCGTTGTCGCCCGGTACGAACTTGACCGCGTTGGACAGCAGGTTGATCAACACCTGCGTCAGGCGGTCGCGGTCGGCCAGCACGACCGGGCCGCAGGCCGGAATGTCGCCGGTCAATTCAACCCCCTTGTCGCGGAACAGTTGGCCAAGCGACTCCATCGCCTCACGCGCCACCTCGCCGATATCGACATCGCCGGAAGTCCACTCCGCCCGCCCCGATTCCAGTTTGGCCATGTCGAGAATCTGGTTGATCAGACGGGTCAGCCGCTCGGCCTCGCCGACGATAATGCCAAGGAAACGGCTGCGCGCCGCCAGCTCAAGGCGCGGATCATCGTGCAGCATCTCCGACAGCGCACGGATCGAGGTCAGCGGCGTACGCAGTTCATGCGTCACCGTCGAGATGAAGTCATCCTTCATGCGGTCGACTTCACGCAGACGTTCGTTGGCCTCACGCAACTCCGTCGTCGCCGCCTCCAGCTCCTGGCGCTTGGCCTCCAGTTCGCGGCTGTAGGCGCGAATCTGCGTCGCCTCGTCGAGGATGTCGAGCACCTCTTCCAGCCCCAGGTCTTCCTCCTGCGCCACCGAGGCCACCATGACCCGGGCGCTGGCCGAACCGATGGCGCCGGCCAGTTCCGCCTCGGCGAAATGGACAAATTCGGCATCGACCGGCAAGGCATGCCAATCGGCCAGCCCTTTGGCCTGGGCATGGGCAGCCAGCTGCTGCCTGGCCCGGGCAGCCCCCAGAAAACGCTCCAGCAGGCTGACCAGCGCAGCGAGCGAGGCCTTGCCGCGCCACAGACGCGCCTCGGTCTTGTGCCGGTCGAAACGGAAAACATCGACAAAACGCTCGGCCTGGCTGGCCTCGACGGCATCCGGCCGGGAATTGAGCGACACCGCCACAAAAGCACCCATATTGGCCAGCATGCTCCACCACAGGCAATGCGAAATCTCGTCCAGCCCCTGCAGGCCGAACAGCGCCTGGGCCTTGAGCCAGTGCAGTCCGAACAAGCCCTGCTCGACGAAACCGCTGGAAATCCAGCCCGATTTGGCAAATGACGGCAAGAGCAGGGTGTACAGCCAGACAGCGAAACCAGCCGCCAGGCCGGCCACGGCTCCCGCCCGGGTGCCCTGCTTCCAGTACATGCCGCCAAACATCGCCGGCGCAAACTGTGCCACCGCCGCAAAGGAAATGAGACCGATGCCGACCAGCGCATAAGCCTCGCCCGCCGCACGGAAATAGATGTAGCCAAGCAGTACGATCAGGGCAATCGCCACCCGCCGGATACCGATCAGCAAACCCGACAAATCCGCCCGGTGCTGTGCCTGCAACCAGGCCGAACGCAGCAACCAGGGCATGACCAGGTCGTTGCAGACCATGGTCGACAAGGCAATGGTCTCGACGATGACCATGCCGGTCGCTGCCGACAGGCCGCCGATGAAGGCAAGCACGGCCAGCCATTCAGCACCGTGGGCGAGCGGCAAGGTCAGCACAAACGTATCGGGATTCACGCCCTGCCCGCCGAAATGCAGCAAGCCACCGAGCGCCAGGGGCAGGACAAAGATATTGATGAGCACCAAATAGAGGGGAAAGAGCCAGACGGCCCGCTTGAGATGCGATTCGTCGACGTTCTCGACAACGACGATCTGGAACTGGCGGGGCAGGAAGATGATGGCCAAGCCGGAGAGCAGGATCATCGCCGTCCACGATCCGGCCCTGCCCGAATCGAGTTGCAACAAGCGCCCGAGATCGGGATTGCTGGCTGCTCTTTGGAACAGGTCGCCGAGCCCGCCGTAGAGTCCGTAGGTCACGAACAGCCCGACCGCTAGAAAGGCGATCAATTTGACGACCGACTCGAAGGCCACTGCCGCCACCATGCCTTCGTGGCGCTCCGTAGCATCGAGATGACGGGTACCGAACAGGATGGAGAAAAGCGCCAGGATCAACGCAATCAAAAAGGTCGAATCGAGGCCCAACCAACCGCCGGCATTGCCCGCACGATCGAGCAGCACATCTAGGCTCGCCGCCATGGCCTTGAGTTGCAGGGCAATGTAGGGCACAACGCCAATCACCGCGATCACCGTCACCATGCCGGCCAGCAACTGGCTCTTGCCGTAACGCGAAGCGATGAAGTCGGCAATCGACGTAATGCGCTGCGCCTTGCTGATGCGGATCATCTTGACGATGACCCCGACGAACAGCAGCATCAAGGTCGGCCCCAGGTAAATGGTCAGGAAGGACAGGCCGCCGGAGGTAGCCCGCCCGACGCTGCCGTAGAACGTCCACGACGTGCAATAAACCGCCAGCGACAGGGCATAGACATTGGCCGAAATAATCGATTTGCCGGCGTCGGCACGTGCGTCACCAAAGCGGGCGACGGCAAACAGCAAGCCCAGGTAGCCTGCCGACAACAGCGCGATGAACCAGCCGGAGAGTGCCACAGGCTACCTCGGTCGCTCGGCAACCCAAGCTGCCACCGCAATCAGCCCGACCCAAACGCCGAACAGATACAGATAGCCGGCCGGAATCCCGCCCAGGTTACCCCCCGGCAAGCTCAGCAAGGGATAAGTCAGCAAGGGAACGCCAAGCAGACCAAGTGCTGCCAGGCGCTGACGTATCGGATTCGCCCGCTTCATGCTCCGGCCCAAAAAAATAAAAACGGCCGGCACGCCAAGCGTGCCAGCCGTTTGGGAATGCAGTCTGATGCGACCACACGGGAGGCCACCTTATGGGCGACCATTGTCTCCTCCTTGCCCCTTGTTCTGTCAGGATGGCGTGGCAAGAACGCCATCCGTGTTAATCGTGCAAGGCGGACAGTCTCGCAACCATCCGCAGGCGACCGGGTTTCACCATCGGCAAAACCCGGCACGTTCGCCTTAGCCCTTCAGCTGTTCCAGAATGGCCGGGTTCTCGAGGGTCGAGGTGTCTTGCGTGAGTTCCTCACCCTTGGCCAGGCCACGGAGCAGACGGCGCATGATCTTGCCGGAACGGGTCTTCGGCAGGTTGTCGCCGAAGCGGATGTCCTTGGGCTTGGCGATCGGGCCGATTTCCTTGCCCACCCAATCGGACAGTTCCTTGATGATCTTCTTGGCAGCTTCCGGATCGGTCGGGCGAGCGCCCTTCAGAACCACGAAGGCGACGATGGCTTCACCGGTCAGGTCGTCCGGACGGCCGACCACGGCAGCCTCGGCAACCAGCGGGTTGGCGACCAGAGCCGATTCGATTTCCATCGTACCCATGCGGTGACCGGAAACGTTCAGCACGTCGTCGATACGGCCGGTGATGGTGAAGTAGCCGGTGTCCTTGTCGCGGATCGCGCCGTCGCCAGCCAGGTAGTACTTGCCCTGGAAGTCGGCCGGGTAGTAGGACTTCACGAAACGCTCCGGATCGCCCCAGATGGTGCGGATCATGGACGGCCACGG
>CAZDRS010000063.1:0-11601 GCA_964507585.1 uncultured Dechloromonas sp. | reverse complement strand
TGCTGGTCATCGTTCCACAGCTTGAGCAGCAGTTGCCCCTTCTTCACCCGGTCGCCTTCCTTGACGGCCAGCACCTCGATGCGCCCGCCCATGATGGTCGACAGCTTGGTGCGCTGGCAGGCATCGAGCGTGCCGGCCCGGGTGTTGGCCAGCGTGGCTTCGACGCGGCCTTCGCCGACTTCCTTCAAGACGACCGGGATGGGCTTGGGGCGGGTGGCGACGAACAGTCCGCCGCCGATCAGCAGCAGGACGATGAGGATGATGACGAGACGGCGCATGCGGAAAGTCCTAGCGGAAGCCGGGCAGCCAGCCCGATTGCTGGTGGCCCCAGACGGGTTCGAGCGTTCCCTGGTACAGCGCCTCGATCACCGGCGGCTCCTGCCAGGGTTCGTCCATGAAGGTGAGGCCGATCTCCTCGACGGTGCGGCCCGACCAGTAGTGGTCGGCGACCTCGTCGAGCGCGGCGAGCGACAGGCTGTGCGGCAGGCGCAGGTAGTCGAGCCAGCTGGCGTCGTGGAAGGAGCAGATGTAGGCGCCCTTGGTGCGGGCGCAGACCATGTTCTTGCCGAAGACGCGCTGCGGGTGCTTGTGGCGGAAGGTCATCGCATCGGTGCGCGTGGCGAACTGCAGCAGGGCGTGCAGGCGGCTGGGGAAGTGGTTGTAGCGCCGTTGGCGGAAATATTCGAGGTGGTATTCGGCGAAGTAATTCTGCACCGACAGCAACTGGTCGCCCGCTTGCGGCTCGCCGCCTTCCGGCGCCGCCAGCGTGGCGCCGAACGGGCTGCCCTTGAGAATGTCCCAGCCCGGCAGGTCGGCGCCGGGGTCGAGCCAGCAGAACAGCTCCAGCGTTGCGGTGTCCTTGATCAGGTTGTCCATGGGGCCGGGCGCGATAAGGTGGGAATGTTGTAGAGCAACGGGAAGTTTAGGCTAATTGCCCGGTTGGCGCTTGATGTACATCACACTGGCTTATGTGATTTGTCATATGATCGAGCTTTATCTGATCTGGCAGGAGGGCTCGGCGCGTGGGGGGGCTCACTCAAGAGGACAAGGCGGACGGATCGATTTCACGCGAGCGGCGACTGAGCTTGCGCAAGGCGCTGTTGTCGGTGCTCCTGGCGCTGGGGGGCATGCTTGGCATGATCACGGTCGCCACTTTTGTCGCCCTGTCAGCCTATGACGATGCCCACGAGGCCGCTTCCCGGCGCCAGGATTCGCTTGAATTCATGGTCGAGATCCGGCGCGAGGTCGATCTGCTCAGCCGCCTGGTGTCGTCCTATGTTGCCACCGGGAACCCGCGTTTCCTGATCTATTACTACGACGTGCTGGCTATTCGCGAGGGCAGCAAGCCGGCCTTGCAAGGGGCGACTGCCACCTATTGGGAGGAAGTCGTCGGCGGTACGCGCCCCTATGTGCCGCCGCCGCCCGGTACGGGCATCCCCCTGCCGGAACGGGCCAGTCGTGTCGGCTTCGATGCCGCCGAGCAGACGCTCCTGCTGAATATCTTCCGCATTTCCGATGGCATGAAGGAAGTCGAGCAGATCGCTTTTGCCGCGACGCAGGGCCTCTACGATCCGGTGCGCGGCGAAATGGTTTCCGAGGCCGAGCCGCAGCCCGAATTCGCCAGCCAGTTGCTGCACGAGGCGCGTTACCTGAAATTGCGCGCCAACCTAGCCATCGCCGTGGGCGAGTTGTCCGCCCAGGTCGATCAGCGTACCCGGGATGCGCTGCTCAGGGCCGGCGACAAATTGCAGAAGTCGATCGTCATCGCCCTTGGGTTCCTGATGGTGGCTTTCGCGGTTCTGCTCTTCGGCTACTACTATCTCAAACGCCATCTGCTGGCGCCTCTGACCGCCATGCATCACACGGCCATCGCCCTGGCCGAAAAGTCCTACGGGCAGCGGGTTGGGGACGTGCAAGGCGTCGAGGAGGTGCATGCGCTGGCCAATACCATCGACAGCATGGCGGCTGCCATCGAGGCCGATCTGGAACAGCGCGAACTGGTACAGCGTGCCCTGCGCCAGGCTCGGGCAAAAGCCGAGGTGGCAGCGGAAACCAAGGCCATTTTCCTGGCCAACATGAGCCACGAGATTCGCACGCCGATGAATGCGATCATCGGCATGGCCTATCTGGCGCTCAAGTCGGGCCTGCCGCCGCGCCAGCAGGACTACGTTTCGAAGATTCATGCGGCGGCACGTTCGCTGCTCGGCATTTTGAACGACATTCTCGACTATTCGAAAATCGAGGCCGGCAAGGTGTCGCTGGAATCTGCCGTTTTCGATCTTGAGGCGGTTATCCAGAACGCCTTGTTCATGGTTCAGGAAAAGGTCGAAAGCAAGGGGCTGGAACTGATCCTCGATTTTCAGCCGGCCGATTCGCTGCGCCATTTGATGGGCGATCAATTGCGCTTGGGCCAGGTGCTGATCAACCTGCTCAGCAACGCCGCCAAATTCACCGAGCAGGGCTATGTTCGCCTGCAGGTGCTCGCCGTCGAGCGTGGCGATGCGACGATGACGGTGAGCTTTCGGGTCGAGGATAGCGGCATCGGTATGGCGCCCGAGCAAATGGCACGGCTGTTCAGCGAGTTTTCGCAGGCTGATGGCTCGACTACCCGCAAGTACGGAGGAACCGGCCTGGGCCTGGCTATTTCCAAGCGCCTGGTGGCGGCCATGGGGGGCGATCTGCAAGCCGAAAGTGCCGTCGGGCGAGGGAGCGTCTTCCATTTCAGCGTTGAATTGCCGGTGGGGCTCGATGCTGCGGGCGATACGCTTTCCGGCTGCAATGTACTGGCCGGGCGCCGAGCCTTGGTTGTCGATGATCATCCCTTCGCCCGCGAAAGCATGGCGGCCCTGCTCCGGGCGCTGGGCTGCCAGTCGGTTGATACTGCCGGGGATGCGGTGGAGGCGCTGGACAGGCTGATGGCACAAGGTAAAGCGCCTGCTGCCCACGATCTGTTGGTGCTCGATTGGTCTCTGTCCGACAACGCGGGAAATGCGTTCATCAGGCAATTGCAGGCTGCGGGGGGCGCCCTGCCCCGGGTGACGATCGTCGTTTCGGCCAGCGATCCTGCCGTACTCTGGCAGGAGGGCATGCTGGCCGGTGTTTCCGAAGTGGCGCAGAAACCCCTGTTGCCCCAGGTACTGAGACGGATTTGTTGCGGCGTGGATCAGTCCACCGGGCGGGAACCAGGGCTGGTGCTGCCGATTGCGCGCTCGCTGCTGCTGGAGGGCATGCCCATCCTGTTGGTCGAGGACAACGACATCAACCAGCAGGTGGCCTGCGAACTGCTCCGCAGCTGGGGGGCGCACGTCGATGTCGCCGCAAATGGGCAGCAGGCAATCGACATGCTGGCTGCGCATGCCCCCGATCACTATGCCGTGGTGCTGATGGATATCGAAATGCCGGTCATGGATGGCCGCGAGGCGACACGCCGTCTGCGCGCCGACGGCCGCTATGGCGAATTGCCGATTGTCGCGATGACCGCCCATGTCGTCGGGCATGGCATGCGCGACACCCTGGCGCAAGGCGTCACCGCCTTCATCGCCAAGCCTTTCGAGCCGGATGTGCTGCTCGGCATGCTGCAGAACTTCTGGAAAATCGATCTGGCCAAACTCGCCCAGCCTGCCGAGCCGGCACCGTATCAAACCGATGCGCGTTTCACCGAGGCGCTTTCGGCCATTCCGGATATCGACACTAGCGTATTGCTGCGCCGCTTCGCCGGGCGGGAAGCTTTCCTGCGCCGCGCATTGCGGCGTTTTGCCGACGATTGCCGGGATTGGCTGGTAAGCCTGGCCGAGCATCTCGATAACGGCGATGGCGAGGCGGCACGACGCCAGGCGCATAGCCTGAAGGGACTGGCTGGAACCTTTGCCATGCCAGGCCTGCATGCCGGACTGGCCGCGCTGGAATCGGCGCTGCACGACGGCCGGGATGCGGCGGAAGCGATCGCCACGGTTCGCCAGGAGTTAGGCAAGATGCTTCCGGCGCTCGATGGCTTGCCGGGCGAGTCGGCAGAGGGTAGTGGCGGCGAGGACGCGGAGGCGATGGCGGGCCTGGTCGAACGGCTGCGCGAATTGCTGCGCCAGGGCGATGGCGAAGTCGAGGAATTATGGCGGGCCAACCGGGCCCGTCTCACGGCCTTCCTCGGTGCCAGGCAGGCCGGGTTGATCGCCCATGCCATCGGGGAATGGAATTTTGCCGAGGCACTGGAGGTTTTTGAGCGGGCCGGCCGGCATAGCGAAGGAGGTAGCGGTGATTGACGAACGGGCAAGCATACTGGTGATCGACGACACGCCGGGCAACCTGAGCCTGCTCAACCAGCTCTTGCGTACGCATTATCGCGTCAAGCTGGCCAATAGCGGGGTGCGCGGCCTGGAGCTGGCGGCCCTGTCGCCAACCGACCTCATCCTGCTCGACATTATGATGCCCGAGATGGATGGCTACGAAGTGTTCGAACGCCTGAAGGCCAACCCGGCGACCAGCCGCATTCCCGTCATTTTTCTCACGGCCAAGTCCGGTGCGGATGATGAGGAACGGGGCTTGGCGATGGGCGCCGTCGACTTCATCCACAAGCCCATTGCGCCGTCGGTCGTTCTGGCCCGCGTGCGGACGCATTTGCAGATCCGCAACTGGCAGACCTTTCTCGAAGACAAGAGCGCCTGGCTGCAAAAGGAGGTCGAGTCGCGGGTGAGCGAAGTGTCCCGGCTGCAGGAAGCCACTATCCGCGTCATGGTGTCGTTGGCCGAATTCCGGGACGAATGTACGGGCAACCATATTCGGCGCACGCAAAACTACGTTCGCCTGCTTGCCGAATACCTGAGCCGCTTGCCGCGCGATGCCGAGTTCCTGCGCAGCGAGCAGATCGACCGGATCGCCAAGGCTTCGCCGCTGCACGACATTGGCAAGATCGCCATTCCCGACCACATTCTGCTCAAGCCGGGCAAGCACACGCCGGAAGAGTTCGAAATTATGAAGACGCACAGCATCAAGGGCGAAAGCATGCTGCAGCACTCCATTCGCGAGATGGGCGGCGACAACGCGATGCTTGCCTTTGCCTGCCAGATCGCCCGCAGCCATCACGAACGCTGGGATGGCAGCGGCTATCCCGATGGGTTGGCGGGGGAGGCGATTCCGCTGGCGGCGCGTCTGATGGCGGTAGCCGATGTGTACGATGCCCTGCGCTCGCGTCGCCCCTACAAGAAGGCTTTCGAGCACCGCGAAGCGGTCGACCTGATCGTTCAGGGAGGCGGCAGCCATTTCGATCCGCTGCTGCTCGATGCATTTTTGGCGCTGGAAAGCCAATTTTCCGAAATTGCGACTAAACTTGCGGATGAGTGATTTGTCATGGCAAGAATAGTTCCAATGAATATGCTGAGGGGTATTTTGGGTGCAGGTGTCATGCCGCTGCTGGTGCTCGCCAGCGGTTCGGCGCTGGCTCTCGACCTTGCGTGGTCGGGGTTTGGCACGCTGGGCTACACCCAGTCCGACCAGCCGGTGAATTACCAGCGCTTCATTGACGAAAAGGGCAGCTTCAAGCGCGACAGCGTGCTGGGGGCTCAGCTCGATGCCCGCTTCTCGCAGCAATGGGGGGCGACGGTGCAGGTCAAGGCTGCGCCGTCAGATCATTCCGACTCGCAATGGCAGGCTTCGCTGGCCTGGGCTTTCGTTTCCTGGCGGCCGAGTGATGACTGGCTGATTCGTGCCGGCAAGCTGCGCCTGCCGTTCATGCTCAATACCGAGAATGCCGATGTCGGCGCTACCTACGACTTCGTGCGCCTGCCGCAGGAGGTCTATTCGATTGCCCCGACTACCGACGTGATCGGTCTGAGTGTCAGCAAGACCTGGTTTGGCGAACGCTTCGACTGGACGGCCGAAGCTTATTCCGGCAAGGCGAGCACCTATTGGCGCTTCTATGGGCGCGACCGAACGATGGACAGCAATGCGTCGTCGGGTAGCTGGTTCTTGCCCATTGACATGAAAAGTACCGGCTTGGTGCTGACGGCTCGCAGCCTGGAGCATACCTTCCGCATTGGCTATCACGAAGGAGAGGCGTCAAGGCCAGGAGCGAAGATCGGCCCATCGTTCGAGTACTCCCCGTGTCCGCCCCCGGCTGGAGCGCCCCCGGGTTCTACCGCCTCGTTGCCGTATTGCTACAACGTTGCGCCGGGGGGCTTCGATGAAGTTCGGGTGCCGATATTTACCCTGGCGGGCAGCGTCTCGTTGCCGGAGAACTTCAAGCTGACCGCCGAATACGCCAAGATGAAAATCGCTTCGGCCAGTCGCGGATTGAATCGCTGGGGGGGGTACCTGGCCCTGTCCAAGCGAATCGGGGCTTGGACGCCGTACATTTACTATGCCAAGCTCAAGTCCAATGGCGAATCGCTGAGCCAATATCAGCAGATTGACAGCAATGCCGGGGTGGTCATCCCAGCCTATCGCGCCTACCAGCGCATGGTGGCGGATATCCTGTCGCCTTACGATCAGTCGACTGCCGCATTCGGTACTTCTTTCTGGGTTACGCCGAAAAGCGTGATCAAGGCCGAATGGTCGCGTGTGAACACCGGTGTTGTCTCCAGCTTCGTCGATGCGCCGGTGGGGGGCGAAAGCGGCCACCGGCAGATCGACGTGTTCTCACTCTCCTACAGCTTCACCTTCTAGGCCATGAAGCGCGCCTTCCGCCTGCTCGCTGCTTGCCTGCTCCTCGGGTGGGGCGGTGCCGGCATGGCCGAAGAGGTGGTGGTCATTGGCCATCCGGCGATTGCCAAGACCGACAAGGCGACCTTGCAACGCATCTACACCGGACGCGCCGTTTCCATCGGTACGCAGGTCGTTGCGCCGGTCAACCTGCCGCCGGGCAACCCGGCGCGGGAGGAGTTCCTGCTCTGCTGCATCGAGCAGAACGAGGAGCAATACACCGGCTACTGGCTGGTTCGCCGTTATGTTGGCAAGGGAGCACCGCCGCTGGAGTTCGCCAACGTCGATGATGTCGTCAAGTTTGTGCAGGCTACGCCGGGGGCGATCGGTTATGTGCCGGTTTCGAAGCTTCCGCGCAGTGCCAATGTGATTTTCCGGCGCTGAAAATTTCTGGATTTTTTGAGTGGGAGTGCTAAGCTGAAAACGTGTCGGTTGTGCAGCAAAGCCGGCATGTCGTGGCAGTACCCCGCTGCGCTGCTGGAGATTCTATGGCAGTTATCGCAGGGAACGTTTCTTGAGATTACCGAGTAGTACTCCGTAACGGCGAATAGCCGTATGCCCCAGCCAAAAGAGCCGGGGCCGCAGTAACCGAAGCCCGTGCCTGAAACGCATGGGCTTCACGTTTTTGGGAAGAGCAAATGCAGATTCAGCGTTACGGCACGACACGCCGTTATTCCGACAGCGTGGTGCATAACGGCACCGTTTATCTGGTCGAGGTGCCGGCCACGACCGATGGTGATATTGAAACGCAGACGGCCAGTCTGCTGGCCAGCGTCGACACACTGCTGGCCCAGGCTGGGAGCGACAAGCGCAAATTGCTGATGGTGACCGTCTATCTTGCCGATATGGCGGACTACGACGGCATGAATGCGGTGTGGGATGCCTGGGTGCCGGATGGTTATGCGCCAACCCGGGCCTGCGTCCAGGCACGTCTGGCCCAGTCGGGCTGGCGGGTGGAGATGGCGATCACCGCGGCGGTATGAGCCCGGATGTGCCAGGCGGTACGCGCTGGCACTGATTGCCGACAGCTCGGCACACCTGTTCGGTTGGCTGCCGTGGGCAGCTAGCCAGGTGACTCGGCTGAGCAGTCGCAGCCCTGGCCAGCAGCGATCCAGCGGTGCAGCAGGCGGCGCGCCAAGGGCTCGGCCGCGCCGGGCAGAAAGCCCAGATAACGCGCAGGACGGGCGAGCAGGCCGCAGCGGTAACGACGCTCGCCGGCCGACCATTCCAGCGCCGGGCAGGGGCCGGCGGTGCGCAGAAAGCGTAGCCTCGCCACCGGGCAGGTTTCCAGCGCGCAGCACACGCCGCAGCCGTTGCAGGCAGCGCCAACCGGCGGTTTGGGGGGCGCCTCGCGCTGCAGGTGGATGATCTGCTCGTGCACCTTAGTGCTTGACCAGGAAAAGCTCGGGATCGACCGGGGTATTGTTGAGGATGACCGCCCAGTGCAGGTGCGGGCCGGTAACGCGGCCGGTCGAGCCGATGGCGCCGAGCGGTTCGCCGCGTTTTACCGTCTGGCCGGGGCGCACATCGATGCGCGACAGGTGCATGTAGGCGGTGATCAAGCCCTGGCCGTGGTCGAGAAAAACCGTGTTGCCGTTGAAGAAGTAATCGCCGGTGTTGGCCACCACGGCATCGCTTGGGGCGCGCACCGGGGTGCCGGTGCCGGCCGCCACATCGAGGCCGGCGTGCGGGTTGCGTGGCTGGCCGTTGAAAATGCGGCGCAGGCCAAAGCGCGATGACAGCGGGCCGGGCGAGGGCTGGCCGAGGGCGGTGTCGGGTTGGTTGTCGGAAAAGCGTTTCTTGACCGCCTCGGTTATTTTTTGCTCGCGCTCGATACGCGCCAGATCCTCCGCCGACGGCTCGACCTTGCGTTTGTCCTTGATGGTCAGGCGTTGCTCGGGGTAATTCTTGATGCCGATGGCGACGGCTTTCGTTTCCGCGCTGCTGCTTTTGCTTACCCGGATTTCCAGTTCGCCGGGCAAGGTATCGAGCGGGATGCCGAGCAGGGCGAACCAGCGGTTGCGCTCCTTGACGACCGCCAGCGACTGATCGCCCAGGCGGGCGGTTGGGGCGGGTTGATCGGCCGGGCCAAGGTCGACGATGGCGACGCCGCCCGGTACCGGTGCGTTTTGCGGCAGGGCGAGGGCGGCCGTGGCCAGGCAGAGCATGGGTAGGGCGAGCAGTCTTGTCAGCATGGCAGTTACAAACCGGCCCACCACAAGCGCAGACGCAGGCCGATTTCGCTGGTGTAGCCTTGGGAAACGAAGCGGATATTGCCGGCCGGGTCGAGGATGGCCATGGCGGGTACGCCCTGAAAGCCGTAGTGCCTGAAATGCTCCGCCTTGGGATCGGCGAGCGTGATCGGCCAGTCGTAGCCGCGTTGCCGCATTACGTTGGTGACGGCCGTGGCTTCGCCTGACTGGATGGCGAGGGTTACGGTCGGCTTGTCCTTGGCGATGTTTTCCACCGTGCCGGCCGTGGTTCTGCAGACTCCACACCATTCGGCCCAGAAGTAGATCAGTGCCGGTTCGCCGGGGTGGGCGTTACGCCAGGCGGCAAGATCGAAGGGCTGGCCGGTGAGAGTCTGGCCGACGATGTCTGGCGCCGGGCCGCTTGGCGCGTTGCGGTTCTGCCAGAACTGGAAGAGGGCCATGCCGGCGACAAAGATCAGGGCTTCCAGCCCCCAGCGATGCCAGCGCGGGGTCTTGCGAGGTGCGTTGTCGTTCAAGCGGGGCTTACAGGCGGTCGGTCTTGAAGGTGTTGCACTGGTTCATGTCGCCTGTTTCGAAGCCGCGCTTGAACCAGCGCACGCGCTGTTCGGAGGTGCCGTGCGTGAAGCTCTCCGGCACGATGCGGCCCTGCGCCTGCTGCTGCAGGCGGTCGTCGCCGATGGCGGTGGCAGCGGTCAGGGCAGCTTCGAGATCGCCCGGTTCGAGTACCTTTTTCATCGTGTCGGTGCGCTTGCCCCAGACGCCGGCCAGGCAGTCGGCCTGCAGTTCCATACGGACGGACAGCGCGTTGCCCTCGGCCTTGCCGGCTTGCTGGCGGGCCTGGTGCACCTTGTCGGCGATGCCGAGCAGGTTCTGGATGTGATGCCCGACTTCGTGGGCGACGACATAGGCTTGGGCGAATTCGCCGGGGGCGTGGAAGCGCTCCTTCAGTTCGCGGTAGAAGGCGAGGTCGATGTAGACCTTGTGGTCGCCCGGGCAGTAGAACGGGCCCATGGCGGTCTGGCCGGTGCCGCAGGCGGTCGGCGTGGCGCCGGTGAACAGAACCAGCTTGGGCGCCTCGTACTGGCGGCCGTTCTGGCGGAAGGTGTCGGTCCACACGTCCTCGGTCGAGGCCAGCACCTTGGAGACGAAGCGGGCCGATTCGTCGTTGGCTGGCGGTTTGTGCGCAGCCGGGGCCTCGTGGCGGGCGATTGGCGTTTGCTCCATGATGCCGAGCAGGGTCATCGGGTTGATGCCGGTGAAGTAGCTGATGACCAGCGCCAGGATGACGCCACCGATGCCGACACCACCCACGCCAACGCCGCCGCTGCCCCGGCGATCCTCGATGTTGTCGCTTTCGCGGTAGTCGTCCATGCGCATGGCGGTTTCCTCTTAACGGTACTGGTTGATCGCGTCGCGGGTTTCCTCGGCGGCACGACGGGCGGCGACAGCGAAATTCTCGTCCTTGCCGGCGTAAAGAATGGCACGGGAAGAATTGATCATCAAGCCAGTGGCATTTTCCGTCCTGCCCGCTTTTACCGTCGCCTCGACGTCGCCGCCCTGGGCGCCGATGCCCGGCACGAGCAGCGGCATGTCGCCGACGATGGCGCGCACGCGGGCGATTTCGGCCGGGAAGGTGGCGCCGACGACGAGGCCGATCTGCCCCGTGCTGTTCCACTCGTTGGCGGCAAGACGAGCGACGCGCTCATACAATTTTTCACCATTCACGTCGAGGAACTGTAGGTCGGAGCCGCCCGGGTTGGAGGTGCGGCAGAGCAGGATGACGCCCTTGTCCGGGTAGGCCAGGTAGGGCTCGACCGAGTCGCGGCCCATGTAGGGGTTCACGGTGACGGCATCGGCGCGGTAGCGCTCGAAGGCCTCGACGGCGTACTGTTCGGCGGTCGAGCCGATGTCGCCGCGCTTGGAATCGAGGATGACCGGGATGCCCGGGTGCTTGGCGTGAATGTGGGCGATCAGCGCTTCCAGTTGGTCTTCGGCGCGGCGGGCGGCGAAGTAGGCGATCTGCGGCTTGAAGGAGCAGACGAGGTCGGCCGTGGCGTCGACGATGGCGGCGCAGAATTCGAAAATGGCATCGTCGCGGCCCTTCAGGTGGGCCGGGAACTTGGCCGGGTCGGGATCGAGGCCGACGCAGAGCAGCGAATTGTTCTTCTGCCAGGCGGCGGCGAGTTGTTGGGTGAAGGTCATGGCTGATCCTTGGGCAAATAACGGGAAAACTTGTCGGGCAGCAGGCAGGTTTGCAGGCTGCGCTGGGTGAAGATGAAGCGGCCGTCGCAGACGAAGCCGAGCTGCTGCCAGTCCACTTCCTTGTTCAGCATCATCGTGCATTCGATCAGGTCGCGGCGCTGCATCCGGCGGTTGTTGGTGAACAGCGCCAGGATGGAGCCGTCAAAGGCGTGGCAGTCGTGCAGGAAGAAGGGCTCGGGGCGGCGGGTGCGGCCGTTGACGTAGATGCGCGGCAACTCGTTGATCGGGAAATGCCGGCCCCATTGCCACCAGTTGTTTTCGTCGAACTTGCGCACGCGGCGGGCGAGCAGTTCGGCCTTGTGCCGGCCGAGATGCGGATGCTGGATGCCGTACAGCATGCGGCGCGTCTCGCCGGTATCGACCGTCTTCGAATGGACGAATTCCATGTTGCCCTTGGGGTGGGCGAAGATGTGGTCGGCCCCGGAAACGGCGCCGA
>CAZDRS010000062.1:0-11608 GCA_964507585.1 uncultured Dechloromonas sp. | reverse complement strand
GCTACCTGCTCGGCGAGCCGCTGCCGGCCTTCGACGTGCTGTTCTGGAACATGGATTCGACGCGCATGCCGCAGGCCATGCACGCCTACTACCTACGCGAGTTCTACCTCAACAACAACCTGATCAAGCGCGACAAACTGACCATTGCCGGCGAGGCCATCGACCTCGACGAGATTGTCCAGCCGCTCTATGCCGTGACGGCCGAGGATGACCATATCGCACCGTGGAAGCAGTGCTACCGCATCCGCAAGGCGATCAATGTCGCGGCCCCGGTGCGCTTCGTGCTGTCCACCTCCGGGCATATCCTCGGCATCGTCAATCCACCGGTCAAGCCGCCCAAGCGGGCTTACTGGATCGGCGAGCCGGTACGCAACGAGCACTGGGAGCACTGGTTCGAGCGGGCCGACAAGCGCGACGGCAGTTGGTGGGAAGACTGGGTGGCCTGGCTGGGCGAACGGACGGGCGAACTGGTCGATGCCTACCCGGTCGCCAATCGCAAGTTCCCGTCGCTGGGTAGCGCGCCGGGTACCTATGTGCTGGAAAAGTGAGCAAGTGCTCTGCTTCGCAATTGGCGAGCCAAAATGAAAGCGCCGGATTTGTGGTACTGGCTAGGCGCGAACCACAGCAATAGCCGCAGCTATTGCGAGGATGAGCAACAACGCCAGGGCACAAAGGCAAGCTTTCATGGATCGTCCAATTGCGAAGCAGACCACGAGTTGCCGGCAGGCTGGCTGTTCCCGGCCTGAATTGGTACATTGCCGACTGAAAAAAACAAACGCGAGACAAACATGACGACTGCGCTGGCTCTGACCACGAAAAAACCGCATCAGGCCGGTGTCGACCTGTTGCGCATCGTGCGCATCAACGAAGAGATCAAATCGGTCGTCAATGTCGCGTTCAAGATCAACATCATGGCCTTGAACGCCATTTTCCTGGCCAAGCGGGCCGGTACTGCGGCGCGCGGCTTCGGCGTACTGTCCAATGAATTGCGGGTGTTCTCGCAGGATCTGCGCGACTGCATGTCGTCGCTGACCGGCCTGGTGCATGGTTGCGTGAATGACGTGTCGCTGATGCTGCAGGACATCCGCCATACCCGCCTGCTACGCCAGGCTGTCGCGTTGTCGCAGGGGTCGCAAGTCGCTGCGGTACTCGCCCGGCGCGAGGTCGAGAACGAGCACCATGTGGCCAGCCTGGCCCGTCAGCGCAAACAGTTGAAGCGGGCGCTCGAAGAGGCGTTCCGGATGGTCGAACTGGGCGGCGTGCTGGCCAAGTCGGCCAAGATCGAGGCGGCTTATGGACAATCGTTTGCCGTGCCGCTCAGCCAGGTTTCTGGCGAATTCGACGGCATCGTCGAGGAAATCCGCGCCTCGCTGGAGTCGCTGCGCCATTCGGCGTTCTTTACCGAACATTAATTCAGGCATTCAGGGAGCAGGCGTGAAAACAACCAAGACCATCTTTCAGGACGGCGACCACAAGTGGATTGCCATCGTACGCGATCCGGAAAAACCCAATCACCTGATCGATACCAACGAATACCTGGTTACGCATGGCGGGCAGGGCCTGCTGCTCGATCCGGGCGGTGCCGAAGTGTTCCCGGCGGTCTTCTCGGCGCTCTCGTCGGAATTCGACCCGTCGGCGCTGGCCGGCATCTTTGCCTCGCATCAGGATCCGGACATCTGTTCGTCACTGGCGCTGTGGCTGGAATTCAACCCCGGCATGCGCTGCTACGTGAGCTGGCTGTGGAGCAGCTTCATTCCGCATTTCGGCGGCACTGCCGATACCTTCGTCAGCCTGCCTGACGAAGGCGCCGACATCTCGCTCGCCGGCCTGTCGCTGCGTGCCGTGCCGGCGCACTACCTGCATTCCTCGGGTAATTTCAACCTCTACGACAAGACCGCCAAGGTGCTGTTCTCCGGCGATGTCGGTGCGGCACTGCTACCGCCGGGCGAGGACGGCTTGTTCGTCGAGAATTTCGACAAGCACATCCGCCATGCCGAAGGCTTCCACCGGCGCTGGATGGGCTCCAACGAGGCCAAGCGTCGCTGGTGCGAGCGGGTTTCGCAAATGGATATCGACATGCTCTGCCCGCAGCACGGGGCGATCTACCAGGGGGCGGATGTCCAGCGCTTCATCAACTGGTTCGATAATCTGCAGGTCGGGATCGTCAACGACTGAACCTGCGAACGGCCGTTCAGCTGATTTTCTCGAGGTACTGGAGCAGGGGGGCGGATGAATGCGGAGAATGCCTTTTCATCCGCCGGGTGGTTGCGCGGTTTGCCGGCACCCTTTGCGCCCCACCTCTTTGCCCTCTGTTTGTCAGGCGATTTGACCGCGGTCAAGGTACGTTCGCGGGTACTGCCCCGAGAATGTGCCGACTGTCCGCAAGCGAGTAAAACATGACAACGATTAGAACCTTTATGACCGACGATCATCGCCGTTGCGATGATTTCTTCGCCGAGGCCGAGCAGGCTATCGGCAAGCAGAACATCGCTGCAGCCCAGGCCGCCTTCGGCCATTTCCGCTCGGCGGTGCTGGCGCATTTCGAATGCGAGGAAAAGACGCTGTTTCCGACCTTCGAAGCCAAGACCGGCATGACCATGGGGCCGACCCAGGTCATGCGCATGGAGCACCAGCAGATGCGCGACTTGCTCGATCAGGCGCAGGCCGCCATCGCGGCGGGCGATGTCGACGAGTATCTGGGCCAGGCCGAGACCCTGCTGATTATGATGCAGCAGCACAACATGAAGGAGGAGAATATCCTCTACCCGATGTGCGACCAGCATCTGGAAGCCGAATTGCCGGCCATCCTCGAACGCCTTGAAACGGAAATCTGCACCGAATGAGCCATCCCAAGACTCCGCATGTCGTCGATGCCCGCTACATGGAGCCGCCCGGCCCGTTCGAGGCAACCATGGAAATGCTCGATACGCTGAAGGATGGCGAGAAAATGCTGCTCCTGCTCTTCCGCGAGCCGCATCCGTTGTATCGCGTCTTGCGCCAGAACGGCCACAGCTACGAAACCGAACTGCTGCCCGACGGCACGTTCGAGATTTTGATCACCCGTTGAGGCGGGCCTGAACGGGCGATCGAGCGCCAAGCCAGTCGTGCTTTCCTTCGATAATGCGCCGCCTTTTGCGGCGCCCCTGCGCTTTTTCTTGACGGCGCCGCTGTTCGCCATGCTGGCTGGGCTGCTGCTGGCGGTCGAAGGGCCGGCCGTCTTCGCCTCGCGGTGGACGCCCGGCACCCTGGCGGCCACCCATTTGCTGACCGTCGGTTTCATGTTGCAGGTCATGCTGGGCGCCATGATCCAGATTCTGCCTGTTGTGGCTGGTGCCGATCTGGCCCGGCCGCTGCCGCTGGCCCGGGCCGTGCACGTCGGGCTGACCGGCGGCGGCCTGCTGCTGGTCAGCGGCTTCTGGCTCGGCCAGCCCTGGGCGCTGGAGGGCGGGGCGTTGCTGCTCGTCGTGACGGCCTGCCTGTTCCTGGTTGCCGTGCTGTTCGCCTTGCGTGGCGTGCCATCGACCAGCCCGACCATCCGCGGCCTGAAGTTTGCGCTGCTCGGCCTGGCTGTCGTTGTCGGCCTTGGCTTGCTGATGGCGCTGGCCCTGGCCGAAGGCTGGGCCTTGCCGCTGCCGATCCTGGCCGATCTGCATGCCGGCTGGGGTCTGGGCGGCTGGGCGGGTATCCTGCTCGCTGCGATGGCTTATGTCGTGGTGCCGATGTTCCAGCTTACCCCGGGCTATCCAACCAAGCCCAGCTGGTGGTTTCCGGCCCTGATCCTGGCCGATTTGCTGGCTTGGAGCCTGGGCGTGTTGTTCGGGCTGGGCTGGCTGGTGCGGCTCAGCCAGTTGCTGGCAGCCGTGGCCGGTATCGCCTTTGCCGGGTTGACGCTACGCCTGCAAAACCAGCGGCGGCGGGCCAAGGCCGATGCTACCTATCGCTACTGGCAGCTTGGCCTGGGATCGAGCATCGTCGCCCTGCTGATGCTGGCCGTAGCTGCCGTCTGGCCGGCAGCCAGCGATCTGGGCAACTGGACGGTCGGCTTCGGCATCCTGATCCTGGCCGGCGGCTTCGTACCTTTCATTACCGGCATGTTGTACAAGATCGTTCCCTTCCTGGCCTGGATACATCTGCAGAACTACGGTGCCACCAAGGTCATGGCGCCGGCCATGCCCAAGCTGTTGCCGGATGTCGAGGTCAACCGGCAGATGCAGGCTTATATGGGCGCTTTTGCCCTGCTGCTTGGTGCGCTGTTCCTGCCGGAATGGCTTGGCCGCCTGGCCGGCCTGGCTTTTGCCGTCGCCAACGGCGGTCTGGCCTGGGTGCTGTTCCGGGCCGTCAGTCGCTACCGCCAGGCCTGGCTGGACATGACCCTGAAACTGGCGACCAAGAAGCGCTGAGACGACGATGAACTACCTCGTCCTCAAGCATGTTCATGTCACCTGCGTCGTGCTCAGTGGCCTGGGGTTCTGCCTGCGCGGCTGGTGGATGCTGAGCGAATCGGCCATGCGCGAGCATCGCCTGACCCGCGTCTGGCCGCATTTCATCGACACGACCTTGCTCGGCAGCGCGCTGACCATGGCCTGGATGAGCGGCCAATATCCCTTTGTCCTCGGCTGGCTGACCGCCAAGCTATTCGGCCTGCTCGCCTACATCGTCCTCGGGGCCATGGCGCTGCGCCGGGGGCGGACGCGGAAAATCCGCATCCGCTACTTCATCCTGGCATTGCTGGCCTACGCCTACATCGTCAGCGTCGCGCTGACCCGTAACCCGCTGCTCGTCAGCCTGTAGTTCCTGCTTGCTCGCAGCAAATAGCTAACGACTCATAACTCGCACGCTACATCCGGCCCAGCTTGCGATACAGCGTGTTGCGGCTGATGCCGAGTTGGCGGGCGGCCGAGGAGATGTTGCCGCCAGCGGCTTCAAGGGCGCGCAGGGCAGCCTGGCGGCTGATGGCATCGAGGCTGTTCGAACCTTCGAGCGGCGCCGCGGCGTACGGGTCGTAGCTGGGGGTGGGGCTGCTGCTCGGGGTGCCGAACGGGGTTTCGAACAGTTCTTCCGGCAGGTGGGTCTCGGTGATCAGCGTTTCTTCGTCGTCGAGCAAGGCGATGGCGACGCGGATGACGTTGAACAACTGGCGGATATTGCCCGGCCAGCCGTAGCGTTCGATGGCTTGCAGGGCACCTTCGGAGAACTTGACCGGGTTGCCTCGGCTGGCGGCCTCGCTGGCGGCCAGCTTGGAAACCAAGGTGCGGATGTCGGTGCGTTCGCGCAGGGTGGGCAGGGTGACGCTCATGCCGTTGAGGCGGTAATAGAGGTCTTCGCGGAAGCTGCCGCGGGCGACTTCTTCGCGCAGCTTGCGGTGGGTGGCGCAGACCAGGGAGATGTCGACCTGGATCGAGCGGGTGCTGCCGAGCGGGGTGACGCAGCGTTCCTGCAGCACACGCAGCAGGCGGGCCTGCAGGTTGAGCGGCATGTCGCCGATTTCGTCGAGGAAGAGGGTGCCGCCGTGCGCCTGCTGGATCTTGCCGGGGGCGCCTTCCTTGCGGGCGCCGGTGAAGGCACCGCCCTGGTAGCCGAAGAGTTCGGATTCGATCAGGGTTTCCGGGATGGAGGCGCAGTTGAGGGCGACGAAGGCCGAGTCGCGGCGCGGGCCGCTGTTGTGGAAGGCCTTGGCGAACATTTCCTTGCCGGCACCCGATTCGCCCTGGATGAGGATCGGGATGTCGCGGCCGAGCATGCGGCGGGCGCGGTCGATGGCGGCTTGCAGGCGGGCATCGCCGGTGTTCAGCGTATCGAGGGTCAGCTTCGGCGTGCTGCCGGTTTCCGGGCGGCGGGCCGGGCGAGCGGCTGGCAGTTCGTCGAAAACACGGCCGGCGACGGCGAGCGGCGGCAACTGGCCGCGCAACTGGACGTTGACGGCCTTGCCATTGACGTAGATTTCGCAGCTCGACTGTGGATTGTGGCGCAGGCGGTCGACGAGCGCCGACAAATTGCTTTCGAAAACGATGGAGAAATCGCGGCGCACGGCATCGACCTGGCGAATGCCGAGAATGTCGGTACCGTTGCGGTTGATGGCCAGTACCTGACCATCCGGGGTGACGGCCGCCATGCCTTCCTTGGGGCTGCCCAGGTAATCGGCACGCGGGTGGAAGCAGACCAGGATGTCGCGGGCGTGCGCTGCCTCGAAAATGCGCTTCTCGACAATGGCGGAAGAGAGGCGGGCCAAGCCCAGGGTGTGGCGCTGGTGGCTGCGGTAATCGCCGGAAATGTCGAGGACGCCGATCAGGCGGCCATCCGGCCCGAAGATCGGGCTGGCGCAGCAGGTCAGGAATCCGTTGTGTTCGAGGAAGTGTTCGCTGCCCAGCACGGCAACCGGGGTTTCTTCAAGCAAAGCCGTGCCGACGGCATTGGTGCCGCGCACATTCTCGTCCCAGGAGGCGCCAGCGGCGAGCGCAATACGGTCGGCCCGGCCGACGAAATCGGCATCGCCGACGGTTTCCAGCAGCAGGCCGTTGGCATCGGCCAGGATGACCATGCTGCCCGAGTCGCGGATCTGCTCGAAGACGTGCTCCATGATCGGCCGCCCCTGGATGAGCAGGTGGCGATTGCGCTCCTGCTCCGTCTTCAGCGCAACGCGATCCATCGGCTGCAGGCCGGGCGTGGTGCTGCCTTCACCCAGGCCGAAACGCCGGCAACGTTCCCATGAGCGGATGATCAGCGGGTCGACCAGGCCTTCGGGCGCCATGCCCTGGTCGAAAAACAGTTGCCTGGCCTGTTGCAGGCGCTGGCCATGTACTTCGGCCACTAGTTGAACTTGTCCCATCTCTCCTCCGGGTGTCCCAGATTTTTTTGTTGTGTTGTTGCAAAACGTAACACCTGCATTTTTTATTAGCAATGCGGCGAGCAGTGCATGCCTTATTTGAGCAAATGGCGTGCCAGTTGTTCCGTGTTTTGACGATTTTCCACAAATTTCGTTATGGAGGCCGTGAAATAGGTCTTTGCAGTGTTTTCTTCGTCGCCTGGCACAGGGTTTGCAGAAGCCTGCCCACATCGGCAGTTACTCGTAGCTAATCAAGGAGACAAAGTGAAACACGCAACCCGCACCCTCGGCACGCTCGTTGCCGCCCTCGCCATCGGTATTACCGCGCCGCAGGTCTTCGCACACGGCGATGTGGTGCCGCAAGCCGTCGATACCACCGGCCTGAAGAATCTCGGTGCCGATTTCCTGGCCGCCAATCCGTATCGCAAGGACAAGACGGCCATCCGCATCGGCGATTCCGCCTTCAACCAGAACTGTGCCCGCTGCCATGGCCTGGGCGCCATTTCCGGCGGTATTGCCCCGGATTTGCGCTACCTGCCGCTCGGCGACGAGGGCGACGAAGTCTTCCTGCAGCGCATCCGCAAGGGTTCCGTGCGCGACGGCCGCGTCTATATGCCGCCGTTCGAAGGCACGCTGAGCCAGGAAGCGATGTGGGCCATCCGTGCTTGGCTGGAAACCGTCCATGAAGAATGATCGCCGCCTCTGGCTCAAGGCCTGCACCGCCTTGCCGCTCGCCGTTGCCCTGCCGGCCTCGGCCAATGGCCTGGAAGGCATCCGCCAACGCGGCCGTCTGCGCGTTGCCGTCTATAACGATTTCCCGCCTTACGCCATGCGGGGCGGCAAGGGCATTGATGCCGATATCGCCCGGGCGATTGCTGCCAAGCTCGGCGTGACGGCCGAGGTCGTCGGCTACAACGCCGACGAGGACATGAACGACGACCTGCGCAACATGGTCTGGAAGGGACACTACCTGGGTACCCAGCCATCCGATGTGATGATGCATGTGCCGGTCGACGAATACCTGGCCAAGGCCAACGACAAGGTGCGCATCTTCGGCGCTTACCATCGCGAAACCATCGCCATGGCGCGCAATCCCGAGCGGATCCCGAAGGTGCCGTCGGGCTCGGCTGCCGTGGCGCTGGAAGTCTTCACCCGCGAGAAGATCGGTGTCGAAACCACCTCGCTGGCTGACTCCTTCCTGCTTTCCGTGCTGAACGGCCGCCTGCGCGACAACGTCGTGCATTTCAAGACGGTGGCGGAAGCGACCAAGGCGATGAGCGAGGGCAAGGTGGCCGCAGTGATGGCCTCGCGTGCCGAGCTGGAGGCCGCGCTGCAGGGCGATACACGGATGGTTGTCGATACGCCGCACCTGCCGGAGCTCAAGATGGACGGCTGGCCCTTGGGCATGGCGGTGAAGGCCGAGGAAATGGAGCTGGCCAATGCCATCGCCGCTGCGCTCGCCGAATTGAAGCGTGACGGCAGCATTGCCGCCATCTTCAAGCACTACGGCATCTCCTATCAAGCCGCCTGAGGTATCTGCCATGCGCACCTTTTCGCTCCTTTGCCTCGCACTGTTGGCGGGTTTCGGCAGTCCGGTTTTGGCCGGGCCGCTGGCTTATGTGCCGAACGAAAAATCGGCCAGCGTCAGCGTCATCGATACCGTGACCGACCGTCGCCTGCGCGACTTGCCTGCCGGCGAAAAGCCGCGCGGCATCGCGGCCGGCGGCGGCTACCTGTACCTGACCGACGGCAAGAGCGGCAAGCTGCTGGTCGTCGAGGCGGCCAGCGGGCGCTTGCTCAATGCCGTCAGGGTCGGCGATTCGCCGGAGGGCGTCAGCCTGTCCCCGGACGGCAAGTACCTGGCGGTGGCGGTCGAGGACGACAACAGCGTCGTGTTGCTGACCGCGCCCGGGGGGCAGGAGATGGCGCGCATCAAGGTTGCCGGCAAGAACCCCGAGCACGCCGTGTTCAGCCCGGATGGCCGCTGGCTGTATGTCAGCGCCGAGGAGGCGGAGCAGGTAGATGTGATCGAGGTGGCTGCCCGCAAGCAGGTGGCCAGCATCCCGGTCGGCAAGCGGCCGCGTGGCATCGGTTTCCTGCCCGACGGCAGCCGGGCCTACGTGGCGAGCGAGGTTGCCGGCAAGGTGTACGTGATCGACGTGGCGACGCGCCGGGTGCTTACCGAAATCACCGCCGGGCAGTTCCCGAACGGGATTGCCGTGCAGCCCAATGGCCGGCGGGTGTTCGTCTCGAACGGGCGCGATCCGTCGGTGATGGCCATTGAGGTCGCCGATAATCGCGTCGTCGCCACCATCGAAGTCGGCAAACGGCCGTGGAACATGGCCATCACGCCGGATGGCGGCAAGCTCTACGTCGCCAACGGGCGTTCCGGCAGCGTGTCGGTGATCGATACCGGCGCCCTGCGCAAGCTCGGCGATATCGAAGTCGGCGAACTGCCCTGGGGAGTGAGCATCGAATGAATGTCCAACGCTATACCGTGCCGGCCATCGTGCTCCATTGGGCGCAGGCCGTGATCGTCATCTGGCTGCTCTGGCTGGGCTGGACGATGGTCGATTTGCCCAAGGGCGCCGAACGCAGTGCTGCCTACAGTCTGCACAAGTCGCTCGGCCTGCTGACCTTGCTCATGGTTGTCGTGCGTCTGGCCTGGCGGGCCGGCCATCCGGCGCCGGCCTCGGCGGCGACGGGCGGCGAGGCGCGTCTGGCGCGGGCGGTGCATCACCTGCTCTACGCTTTCCTGGTCATGGCGCCCATCGCCGGTTACCTGGCCTCGTCCTTCACGCCTTATGCGCTCAAGTTCTTCGGCGTGGAAATCCCCAAGCTGGGCTGGCCGGACGAGGGCTGGAACGGCACTTTCAAGCTGCTGCATGTTGCTTTCGTCTGGGGCGGCGCCGGCCTGGTCGCCTTGCATGTGCTCGGCGCACTCAAGCATGCCGTACAGCGTGACGGCACACTGGCGCGAATGCTGCCCGGTCGATTGTTCAAAAATTGAACAGACTGCTCCATGCTGGAGCAGGTGTGCTATGCCCAAAGTGATAGCATTGGCTATCCCGGGATGTGCGATGAAAACCACCTGCGGGTGGTTTTTGTTTGTCCCGACCACTGGTCGGGTGTGCCGTTTCGTGGCTACGAAGAACGTTATACTTAGCCGCCCTGCGCCTTGTAAAAGCCGGGGGCAGTGGATGTGGCGGAATGGCCGCCCTAGCGTAGGAAATCCGTTACGGAAATGATGTCGAACCTGGAAGATGCGTGGTCGGTCTTTCCCGATGCCGGATCGGGGAGCGAAGCGGCGACGCGCAAGCGGCGGCGCAGGCGGCTGAAAAAATTGGGGGCGGTCGGGGCCAGTTACCTGATCGACTCATGCCTGCTGACGCTTTTTGCCCTGGCCGGAACCGTTCTCCCCGTGGTGCCCCTGGCCTATCTTGCTGCCGGCCTCGGGCATGTCGTCTTGTTCTCGCTCTTTGTCGGGAGCCGTTCAGGTAAAGGCCAATCCGGTCGACACCTGACCGAATGGCAGGTGGCCTATGCGGTTGCCGTGCAACTGGTTTTCGTTGCCTGGGTGCCGGCCATCACCACCTATTTCCTGTCCATCATCTTCATTATTTTTGCCTTCGCCAGCCTGCGCCTGAGCATCCGCAACGCGCTGCTCATGTGGGGGCTGGCTATTCTGGCGACCGGGGCGGTGCTGCTTGCCTTCCGCGGCAACCGGGTCGGGGTGCCGTCGCCGACCACCTTCGAGGCCATCGTGATCTGGGCGGCTTTCGCCCTGACCTTGCTGCGCTGCTTGCTGCTCGGCTATTACGCCACCCGGCTGCGCCTGCGTGTTTTCCGGGACAACTTGCACCTGGCCGAGGAAATCGCCGAGCGCAAGGCGATGGAGGCGGAGCTGGAACGGCACCACCTGCATCTCGAAGAATTGGTCGAGGAGCGGACACGGGCCTTGTCGGTGGCCAAGGAGGCAGCCGAGGCGGCCAACCGCGCCAAGAATACGTTCTTGTCGACCATGAGCCACGAGTTGCTGACGCCGTTGAGCGGCATGACCGGCCTGGCCGAACTGCTCAAGCGCCGTACCGACGATGCGCAGAGCCGCGAATTGCTCGACCGCATGGGCGATGCGCAAAACCGTCTATTGCATGTGATCAACGGTGTGCTGGAGTTCAGCAAGCTGGAAGCCGGGCGCTTGAGCACCGAGTGCCATGCCTTCGCCCTCAGTGCCGTGATGCAGCGGGTGGCTGCCCAGATGGCGACGCCGGCGGAGCAGAAGGGGATTGCGCTGGAGATCGCCGATCTGTCGGCCTGGGATGCGGTCGAGGTGTTTGGCGATGCGCAGCGTATCGGCCAGATATTGATCGAACTGACCGGCAATGCGCTCAAATTCACCGAGCGCGGCTCGGTCAAGCTGGCTTGCACGGTGACCGAGGTGCCTGGCGATGCGCTGGTTTGTCGCTTCGAGGTGGTCGATACCGGCATCGGCATTGCCGAAGACCGGTTGGGGCGTGTCTTCGATGACTTCGAGCAGGCCGATGGCTCGTACTCGCGTGCTTATGGCGGTATCGGCCTGGGCTTGACGATCTGCCGCCAGTTGGCGGAACTGATGGGCGGCCGGATGGGGGTGTCCAGCCAGCCCGGCGTCGGCAGTACCTTCTGGTTCACCGTGCGCTTGCTGCGGAGCCATACGCAGTAACGACGGCCGTGCTTCGCTCCCCCCTGGCGAGGGAACGAGCCGGCCGCGATCCGCTTTATTCCAGAGACAGAATCCAGGCGATG
>CAZDRS010000061.1:0-11666 GCA_964507585.1 uncultured Dechloromonas sp. | reverse complement strand
ACCACTGGGTCGTGGCGCGGAAGATGATCGGCGTCTTGTGGCGCCAGCAGTGCGGATAGCTGTGCTGGATTTTTTCCTGCCTGAGCAGGCGGCCCTTGGCTTCCAGCTCCTGCAGCACGAGCGGGTTAGCCTGCCAGACGGAGAGGCCTGCCAGTTCGCCGACCGACAGTGCGGGAACGGTGGAGATGAACTTTCCATCGTTACCGACCGGATTGTTCACCGGCAGGCCATACTGCTTGCCGATGTTGTAGTCGTCCACACCATGCGCCGGAGCGGTGTGCACCAGGCCGGTACCGGCCTCGGTGGTGACATGCTTGCCGCAGATGATGGCCACGTCACGGTTCTGGAAGGGGTGCTTGAGGAGAACCTGATCGAGTGCCTGCCCCTGGCAGGAACCCGCCACCGTGCCTTCCAGGCCGTAGCGCTTGAGTGCTGCCTCAGCCAGTTCGCGCACCAGGATCAGTGCGCCCTTCTCGGTTTCGACCAGGTCGTAGGTCAGTTCCGGATGCACGCTGACCGCTTCGTTGGCCGGCAGAGTCCACGGGGTCGTCGTCCAGATCACGGCAAAGGCCGGGCCGCGCAAATGCGTCAGGCCAAAAGCGGCGGCCAGCTTGGCGGCATGGTTTTCATGCACTTCGAACGCAACGTCGATGGCCGGCGAAGTTTTGTCTTCGTATTCAACTTCCGCCTCGGCCAGTGCCGAGCCGCAATCCAGACACCAGTTCACCGGCTTCAGGCCCTGGTACAGGTAGCCCTGCTCCATGATCTTGCCCAGGGCGCGGATTTCCTCGGCCTCGGCCTTGAAGGCCATGGTCAGGTAGGGATTGTCCCAATCTCCCAGTACGCCAAGACGGATGAAATCCTTCTTCTGGCGCTCGACCTGCTCGGCGGCGTAGGTGCGGCACAATTCACGCACCTTGTCGGCGGGAATGTTCTTGCCGTGCAGCTTTTCGATCTGGTGCTCGATGGGCAGGCCGTGGCAGTCCCAGCCCGGCACGTAGGGGGCGTCGAAACCGCTGAGGGTCTTGGAGCGGACGATGATGTCCTTGAGCACTTTGTTGACCGCATGGCCGATGTGGATATCACCGTTGGCGTACGGCGGGCCGTCGTGCAGCACGAAGCGCGGCCGGCCGGCGCTGATCTCGCGGATGCGCTGGTAGAGCTTTTTCTGCTGCCACTGGGCAACCCATTGCGGCTCACGCTTGGGCAAGTCGCCGCGCATCGGGAAGGCGGTATCCGGCAGGTTCAGGGAATCTTTGTAATCAGCCATTTTGCGTGCTCACAGCGAGAAGAAAGCCCGCGCCGCCGCGGCATCGGCCGCGATCTGCGCCTTGAGGGCATCGAAATTGGGAAAGCGTTGTTCGTCGCGCAGTTTGTGCACGAAACGCACGGAGATGTGCGCACCGTAGATGTCGCGATTGAAATCGAAAAGATGAACTTCCAGAAGCGGCCGATTGCCGCCAACCGTGGGACGGACGCCGAGGTTGGCTACGCCGGGGAGCGGCTGCTCGCCCAAGCCGCTGACCTCAACAGCGAAAACGCCGGTCATCGGGAGCGGGTTGTGCTTGATGCGCAGGTTGGCGGTCGCAAACCCAAGTTGACGGCCAAGTTTCTGGCCATGCGAGACCTGGCCATCGATGATGTAAGGGCGGCCGAGCAGGCAGGCGGCATGCTCCATGTTGCCAGCCGCCAAGGCGCGGCGCACGCCGGAACTGGAGACGCGCTCGCCATCGACGGTGACGCTGCCCATGGCTTCGACCGTAAAGCCCAAGCGGGCACCGGCCTGCTGCAGGAAGGCATAGTCGCCGGTGCGGCCGCGACCGAAGCGGAAGTCGTCGCCGACGATCAGGTGACGAACCCGGCAGCCGGCAACCAGCACCTGTTCGACGAATTCATCGGCCGACAAGGCTGCGAAACGAGCGTTGAAGGGGCAGACCATGGACTGGGTGGCACCGCAATCGGCCAACAGTTCGAGCTTTTCGCGCAGCGTGCTGAGGCGGGCCGGCGCCGAGTCGGGCATGAAGAATTCGCGCGGATGAGGCTCGAAGGTCAGCACCATGGGCACCAACTGGCGCTCCCGGGCGACTTCGGCCAGGCGCCCGATCAATGCGGCATGCCCGAGGTGAACGCCATCGAAGTTGCCGATGGCGAGCACGACAGGAGCAGGAACGGAACGCGAGTGGCCGCGAAAGACGCGCATGAATCTGGAAGCGAAAAAAACGTTGAATTATAACGGCCCGAACGCCACTGCGGCGTACGGAAAAACAGCCCGGATGGCGTGCTGTTGGCTGGATGACAGCTGACTTTCGTTATAATCCGCGCGTTAACCCAACCCAGCGCGCCTTTCGCCTCCATGCTCGAACTGATCAGCCACGTCGTCCAGATTTCATCGCGTCGTGATCGCACGGAAATCAATTCAGCCATGGTCGATGCCTTGCACTACTTGTTTCATCCGCGCAGCCTGACCATATATCGCTGCTACATGGGCATCCGTCGGCCCATGGTCTTTGCCTGTGCTGGCTATACCGCGGAAGGCAAGGTATTGCGCAACGCCTACCTGCCGGACAAGAAGCATTGCTTTCCGCTGGAGCGCGACCCGCTGCTGATGCGCTCCCGCCGGGAGAAATCCACCGTGCTGGATTTCTTGCCCGACGGTTCGCACCGGGTAATTTTTCCGATCATGCAGCTCAACGAGCCGGTTTACTTGATCGACCTGTCCCTTTCCGACGATTTTTCCGGCGATCATCGCGTTACCTTGATGGGGCTGATCGAATATTTCGGCAATCACATCAACCTGCTCGATTACGGCGAGGCCGATACGCTGACCGGACTGGCCAGCCGCAAGACTTTCGACAAGCACTTGTTCGAACTGCTGGGGCAAGCGGCAGCCGATCCGCAATCAACCAACGGCAGGGAAAGCCGGCGCCGGGGAGCAAACGATGCCCCGCATTGGCTGGCGGTCTGCGACATCGATCACTTCAAGCTGGTTAACGATAATTTCGGCCACCTGATCGGTGACGAGGTGCTGATCATGCTGGCCCAGCTCATGCGGCAGTCCTTCCGCTTCGACGACCAGCTGTTCCGCTTCGGCGGCGAGGAGTTCATTGCGCTGCTGCAACCGGCCAACGAGCAGAATGCGCTGGCAGCGCTGGAGCGCTTCCGCGCCAATGTCGAGCAGCAGCCGTTCAGCCGGGTCGGCAAGATCACGGTCAGCATCGGCTTCAGCGCCTTGCGCCCGAACGATACCCCCACCGATGTAATCGACCGCGCCGACGAGGCGCTCTATTTTGCCAAGAACCACGGCCGCAACCGGGTCGCCTGCTACGAACGCCTGGTGGCAGTCGGCGACGTGGTTGCCAAGGAAATCGCCAAGGGCGAAGTCGAGCTTTTCTGAGCCCGTTCCGGCCGTGGCACCTTGCGGCCAGCCATAGTGCAAACGCTGAACGTCGCACCAATAGCGCCACAATTGGTAACAATTCTCATTTGCAATTTAATCCGGATTCGTTATAGTGAGAATTGTTCTCAACTATTGGAGATGCCATGCGTAGCCTGATCACTCACGTTTCGATTGCCGGCCTGTTGCTCGGGCTGGCACTGGCCACCCTGTTGCCGACCTGAGGAGGAATGCCATGCCTTCTCGCGAAATCTGGGCCGGTGCGCTGAGTCTGCTCCTGTTGCACGAGGAGACTGGCTGCGCGCATTCGGCACTCAATGCCGCCCGCCTGCTCGACCAGATCTGCGAGGCAGACGATGTCGACGACGACACCCGCAAACTGTGCGAACGGGCCAGCGCCCGCCTCGCCTGTCACGAACCGCGCCATGCTTGCCCCGCTTAAGGATCGCGGCATCCTGATCCGTGCCGAGGACGACACCGGCGACACCGAGGCCGCCCTGCGCCTGGCCTTGCGACAGGCGCGGCAGAGCCAACACCGGGCGGCAAGCCAGGGCGCCCGGCAGGTCGTTGCGTTGACCAACGAAATCAATCGCCTGACCGAACTGAACCGCCAATTGCGCAGCCGCCTCGACGAACTGGAGAACGGCCAGGCCATGATCGCCCTCGGCCAGCAGCTGATGGCCTTGCGCGCGGAGAACGACGCGCTGATCGCCGCCGCCCACCGCCTCTGGCATCTCGATCGCCACTTGAGCGCAGCACACCGGGAATGCCAACGCCTGGCCAGCGAGCGCAATACGGCCCTCGGCCGCCTGTACGACGGCGCAAAAACCAACCTCCCCGCCTGAATTCCTGCCAGCCAGCCCCCGGACTTCCGGCCCGCCAGCCAGCACACCGTTACGGAGCCCGACCATGTCCGATCACCCCTTCCATGTTGCCGGCGGTATTTTCGCCGCCAAATCGCCAGTCCAGCCGGCCATCGACGCCAGTTTCCCGGGCTATCCCAAGGCCGAACGGCCGGAACCGGTGAGTACCTCGCGTCGTCGCCGCCTGTGGGAAGTGCCGCACAAGTTCCACTGCCCGGTCATCGGCAGTTGCTTTGCGGTCAAGGAGTTGCACAGCCTGATGCACAAGGTCATGCACCTGCCGCGCGACACCAGTGACTTCGTGCTGCATACCACCGCCGTCGGTGCCTGCGAGAACCGCAGCCGGCTGGCCGAATTGCTGCACAAGACGCTGGAAAAACGCTATGCGCTGATCGTCCGGCGCTTTGCCTCCGAGAAAACAAGCGAAGGCGTGCGCCGCTTGTGGCAGGAAGCGACCGCCAGCGGCTCGGAACTGCCGGGTGCCCTGTGGGCCGCCTGGACGCACCCAGCCTGTGACAGCCTGCTCGAACACGACATCTACGGCGATATCCACATGATCCAGCATCAGGTCGGCACCGGTACCCGGGCCGACCTCAAGGCCCTGCAGGCGCTGCGAGCCGAAAATGGCGAACTGCGTCGGCAGGTGGCGTTGCTGCGCCACGATGCCGAAGCGGCGCGTAACGAGAAAGCGCAGGAAACCCGCCAGCTTGGCGAACGCCTGACCGAGTTGCGAGCCGAACAGGTCGGGCGCGATGCCTGCATCGCCCGGTTATCGGCCGAACTGACCAAGTTGCGCGACAGTCTGCCGGACTTGCAGCAGCGCCAGACCCTGGCTCGCCGAGCCGATGACGCCGAGGCCCGTGCCACCGCCCTCGCCGCCCAGTGCCGCGAACAGGCCGAGATGCTGGAGCGCCTGCAGGCCCGGCTGAGCGAAGTGGAAAACGATGCCGCCAGAGCAGTGATCGAAACACCCGGCCATGCCGAATCGATGGTGGCCTGCGAATCGCTCGACGGGAAATGCGTGCTCTGCGTCGGCGGTCGATCCGGGGCGGTGGATGCCTACCGCCAGGCGGTCGAGCGCCAGGGCGGACGCTTCCTGCACCACGACGGCGGGTTGGAAGAGAGCCTGCACCGCATCGACGGCGTATTGGCGGCAGCCGACCTCGTCATCTGCCAGGCCGGTTGCATCAGTCATAACGCCTACTGGCGCGTCAAGGAGCAGTGCAAGCGCACCGGCAAACCCTGCGTATTCGTCAAACGAAGCGGCGTTTCGAGCTTTGGCCGGGTACTGGCCAACCTGCGCGAAGAGGACAGCAGCCTGGTCATCAGCGAGCAATCCATTTAGGAATTATGTTGACAATCATTCTCATTTATCAAATAATGCGAACCATTCTCGTTACCAAGCCAGACGATCATGCCTAGCCAGCCCCTGCCGCCAGCCCAGACCCAGCCCGGGCAACGCCCTGTCGACCGGCCGCGCATCCCCAGCCACAACCTGTTGCAGGGCGCCTCGTCGGTCGAGATCGAACATGCCGGCCAGCGCTACCTGTTGCGCGTCACCCGCGAAAACAAGCTGATCCTGACCAAGTAAGCCACCTTTTTTCTCTCCGTTGTAAATCTCTCGTTCCCATAGCCAGCAAGCCAACCGCCAGCGAGCCAAGGGTTTTTTGCAGCGCGACGGGTGATCGAAAAAGAATCCATGAGCTACGCCCTCTCCCGCCCCACCACTGCCCGCCGTAGCGGCCTGCTGGGCATTGTCATCGGCGCCCACGTCGGGGTCATCCTCGTCGTCATGGCAGCCAAGACGGTGGCGCCCCAGATCATGGAAATGCCGCTGGTCGTCGACCTGATCCAGCCGGCGCAGGAAAAGCCGCCCGAGGCCAAGCCCCTGCCCGTCGTCAAGCCGCAGCCGGTGCGCGAGCGGCCGACGCCGCAAAAACCGCAACCCGTGCCGGTCATCGAGGCCACGCAAAGCACCCAGCCGGCCCCGGCCGCACCGGTGGCCACACCTGCCGAGATCAAGCCGACACCGCCCGCCCCGCCGGCCCCGGAACCGGTCGTCCAGGCGCGCTTCGACGCCGATTACCTGAAGAACCCGGCCCCGGCCTACCCGCCGCTCTCCCGCCGCATGGGCGAGGAAGGCAAGGTCGTGCTGCGCGTTTCCGTCACCCCACAGGGCACGGCCGAGAGCGTCGAGATCAAGACCTCGTCCGGCAGCCAGCGCCTGGATGAAGCGGCGCAGAAAACCGTCCGCGCCTGGAAGTTCATCCCGGCCAAGCGTGGCGATGTCACCGTTCAGAGCTTCGTGCTCGTTCCGATCATTTTCAAACTGGAGCAATAACATGCAGGAAACCGCCCAAAACGCCTTTGGCTTTGCCCATCTGTGGGCGAGCGGCGACCTGGTTTCGCACACCGTGGCCTATGTGCTGGCTGCCATGTCCATCGCCAGCTGGTACCTGATCCTGGCCAAGGCCTGGGATTGGTATCGCGTTCGCCATTCCGCCAAGGCGGTGGGCAGTTTCTGGGCAGCGACCAGCGTTGGCGAAGGCATTGAGCGCCTGCACGGCGCCGGTATTGACAGCCCCTACGCCCAGCTGGCCGAGCAGGCCAACTGCTGCAACCACGAATGCGAGGCCGTCACCGGCCGCCTGGCTTCCCGCTTCGACCCGGCCGAGCAGATGGAGCGCGCCCTGCGTCAGCAACTGTCGGTGACCCAGGCCGGCATGGAAAATGGCCTGACCCTGCTCGCCACAACCGGCGCCACCGCTCCCTTCGTCGGCCTGTTCGGCACCGTCTGGGGCATCTACCACGCGCTGGTCGCCATCGGCCTGTCGGGCCAGGCGGCCCTGGAAAAGGTGGCCGGCCCGGTCGGCGAGGCGCTGATTATGACCGCTGCCGGCCTTGCCGTTGCGCTGCCTGCCGTCTTTGCCTACAACGCCTTCACTCGCGCCAACCGCGTCGTGCTGGCCGACCTCGATGCCTTCGCCCACGACCTGCACGCCTTCTTCACGGTCGGCAAGCCCTTCGTCGCCAACAGCGCCCAGATCCACCCGATGCGCGCCCGCGCTGCCACGGAGGCCGCATAAATGGCGATGGGCTCCTTCAATTCGCCGGGCAGCCAGATGCCGACGGCGGAAATCAACATGACGCCGCTGGTCGACGTGATGCTGGTGCTGCTCATCATCTTCATCATCACCGCGCCGCTGATGACGCATTCGGTGAAGGTCGACCTGCCGCGCGCCGCCAGCACGCCGACGCAGGAAAAGCCGATGACGCTGCAGGTTTCGATCACCGGCGACAACATCGTCTATGTCGGCAACGACACGGTCGACAGCAACGGCCTGGAGCAGAAATTCCGCGATGCGATTGCCCAGGACGCCAATGTCGAAATGCATCTCAAGGCTGACCGCAACACCCGCTACGAGGCCGTCGCCGAAACGATGAGCGCCGCCCGCCGTGCCGGCCTGACCAAGATCGGCTTCGTGACCCAGCCGGGAAGCGAACAACGCTAGAACAACCTCTTTCAATCATTCAATCCAATTAACCATCCTCGAGCCAGCCAGCCCTTCGCCAGCCAGCCACATCGGATAGCAGGCGGTATTGCGGTCAGCGAGCCAGAGACTTTTCAGGGAGTCCTGCCATGTTATCCACCAAGAAACTCATCTCCGCCCTGGCACTGAGTGCCGCCCTGGCCGCTCCGGCCCTGGCTATCGAATACCCCATCGGCGTGCCGCAGCAGCGCAACGGCATGGAAATCGCCGCCGTTTACCTGCAACCTGTCGAAATGGAACCGGAAGGCATGATGCGCAAGGCATCGGAATCCGACGTCCATCTCGAAGCCGACATCCACGCCCTGGCCAACAACCCGAACGGCTTCGAGGAAGGCGCCTGGATTCCCTACCTGGTCGTCAAGTTCGAAGTCAGCAAGATCGGCAGCGACTACAAGGTGGCCGGCGAGTTCATGCCCATGGTCGCCAACGACGGCCCGCACTACGGCGACAACGTCAAGCTGTCCGGCCCGGGCAAGTACAAGGTGAAGTACAACATCCTGCCGCCCTCGGCCAATCCGCATTCGCATTTCGGCCGCCACACCGACCGTTCCACCGGCGTTCGCCCGTGGTTCAAGCCGATTGAAGTCGAATACGAATTCACCTACGTCGGGATCGGCAAGAAGGGCGGGTACTAAACCATGCAACTCGCCAAACTGACCGCTGCGCTTGTCGCGGCGGGGCTGGCCCTGCCCGCCTTGGCCGGCAACAACGAAGCGGCCATGCTGGAAAAGCTGGCCGCCCGCCTGGAAAAGCTGGAAGCGCGCAACGCCGAACTGGAAAAGCAGGTCAAGGAACTGAAGGGCGAAAACCAGGCCATCGCGGCCGGACTCGACAGCCCGCGCCTGTCCGACAGCGAGCCGGAACTGACCGTCCGCCTGAAAGCGGTCGAAAAAGACCAGCTGAACATGAAGAAGGCCCAGAAAATTGCCGAAGGGCTGGACGGCATCAAGGTCAGCGCCTCGCTGGCCACCGTTGGCCAGAAGGCCAGCGGCTTGCCGGACGGTGTCGAGAACGGCCCGTCGCAACTCAACTATCGCGCCGACGTATCGGTCGAACTGCCGCTCGCCCCCGTTGGCGACATCAACCACAAGCTGTTCGCCCACTTGCGCATGGGTCAGGGCCTGGGCCTGAACGCCCCGTTCAAGAACCTCGGTTTCTTCTCCAGCGCGCCTAACGCCCTGGCCTTCCGCGCCTCCGGCTCCAGCCCGGACGACTCGGTGACCATCCTCGGCCAGGCCTGGTATCAGGCGGCGATTCCGCTGCCCCTCCTCGGTTTCAAGCCTTACTCCCGCGAGACGCTGGAGCTGACCTTCGGCAAGATGGACATCTTCGGCTTCTTCGACCAGAACGCGGGCGCCGGCGACGAATCCAAACAGTTCCTGAACTCGGTCTTCGTGCACAACCCGCTGCTCGACGCGGCCGGCGAAGTCGGGGTCGATGCCAACGGCTTCCAGCCGGGCTTCGTCGCCTCCTACCTCAACTGGTTCGACAAGCCGCAGCCGTGGCGCATCTCGGTTGGCCTGTTCGGTGCCGGCGACCGCGCCTCGAACTACCAGCGCAGCCTGACGACGCCGCTGCTGATGGTGCAGGCTGAAAAGCAGATGCGTTTCGACGGCCTGCTCGGCAACTACCGCATCTACGGCTGGAACCGCAGCCAGGGCACCGACTTCGACGGCAACCACGCCAAGCACACCGGTATCGGCGTCTCGATCGACCAGCGCGTCGGCGACGGCGTCACGCTGTTCTCCCGTTACGGCAAGCTGATCAACGGCGAATTGCCGTTCAACCAGGCCTTGACGGCCGGTGCCGAAGTCAACGGCAGCTACTGGGGCCGTGCCGGCGACGCTATCGGTATCGCCGGTGCCTGGCTGCAGTCGGGCAAGGGCTACCGCAACACCACGGCTTACGCCTGGCTGGACGACGCACAGACCACCTCGGCCTACAGCTACATCCCGCAAGGGGCCGAAAAGGTTGCCGAAATCTACTACCGCTACCGCGTCTCGCAACAGTTCCAGCTGTCGCCGGACTTCCAGTACGTCACCAACGGCGGCGGCAACGCGGATGCCAAGTCGGTCAAGGTCTTCGCGCTGCGCGCCAATATCGCCTACTAAGGAAACACCATGAAACATGCTCTCCATTCCGCAGTGTTCGCCCTGTTGCTGGCCAGCGGCCTGGCCGTCGCCGACGACATGCCGACCTTCAAGGTCTTGATGAAGGACGGCCGGATTCACCCCGAAACGGTGGAAGTGCCCGCCAATACGCGCTTTCGCCTGGAGGTGAAGAACGAGGGGCCGGGCGCTGCGGAATTCGAGAGCATCGAACTGAAAAAGGAGCTGGTACTCGCCCCGGGCGTCAGCCGCAGCATGGTTTTCTTCCCGATGAAACCGGGCACCTACAAGTTCTTCGACGATTTCCACCCGGAAACCGGGCAGGCCAGGATCGTCGCCAAATAAATACCGGCAGCCAGCCAATTGAAACTCGTGGTCTGCTTCGTCATTGGCGAAACCGACCACCCAGCCAGCAAGCACGGAGCACAGCATGGGTAACGCATTTTTTGTCGTCTGGCGGGAGAGCCTGGAGGCTTTCCTGATCGCCGGAATCCTTTTCGCCTGGTTGCAGGCCAACGATGACAGCGGCAAGGGCAAGCGCGCCCTCTTTACCGGCCTCGGGGCCGGCGTCGGCCTGGCGCTGCTGCTCGGCTGGGCGCTGCTCTCGGTGCAGGATGAACTGACCGGCGAGGCGCTGGACATCTTCCAGACCGCCACGCTGTTCGTCGCCGCCGGCCTGATTACCCAGATGGTGCTGTGGATGCGCAAGCACGGCCGGACGATCAAGGCCCGGCTGCACGCCGACCTTTCCGCCGCCGCCGAGAAATCTGGCTACCTGGGCGTGGCCGTCGTTGCTGCGCTGGCCGTGGCCCGCGAAGGCGCCGAGACGGTGATCTTCCTCTACGGCCTGGCCCAGGGTGGCGAAATGCAGGCGCTGGCCGTCGGCACCGTCACCGGCCTGGCTGCTGCCGCGCTGACCGCCTGGGTGGCCGCCAAGTCGCTGGCCAAGCTGAACATCGCGCTGCTGCTGCGCCTGTCCTCCATCCTGCTGCTGGTTCTGGCCTCCGCCCTGCTCGTCGCCGCCCTCGACCGCCTGATCGGCGCCGGCTACCTGCCAGCCCTGCTCGACCCGGTGTGGGACAGCTCGCTACTGCTCGACGACACGACCAAGAGCGGCAAGCTGTTCGCCGACTTCTCCGGCTACCGCGCCCGCCCGGCGCTGTCCGAGCTGCTGATCTGGGCCGGCTACTGGGCCGGCGTGCTGTTCGCCTGGCGGAGAACCGGCCGTGGCTGAACAAGTCGTCAAGTTCTACCCGCAAAAGCCGGCCAGCCGGCTGGAAAACCTCGGCCTGTGGCTGCGCCGCCATCGCGGGCCGATTATTGCCATCCAATGGCTGATCGTCGTCGTTTATTCGGTACTCGTCGTCGTTCCCGCCTTCCTGCCGCTGCCGCCGGATCAGGCGCACATCTGGGACAACCTGCGCCTATTCGCCCAGTTCTGCTTCTGGGGCCTGTGGTGGCCGGGCGTGATGATCGCCACGGTAACGCTCGGCCGCGTCTGGTGCGGCCTGTTCTGCCCGGAAGGCTTCATCTCCGAGCGGGTCAGCCGCTACGGCCGCGGCAAGGCCCTGCCGCGCTGGCTGAAGTGGTCGGGCTGGCCGTTCGTCGCCTTCGTGTGCACCACGGTGTACGGCCAGCTGGTCAGCGTTTACGAATACCCGCAAGCCGCGCTGCTGGTGCTCGGCGGCTCGACCGTCGCCGCCATCGTCATCGGCCTGCTCTACGGCCGCGAGAAGCGCATCTGGTGCCG
>CAZDRS010000060.1:0-11854 GCA_964507585.1 uncultured Dechloromonas sp. | reverse complement strand
GCGCTGCTGCCATCGAGTTCGAGCACCTGGGTGTGGAACTTGAGGATGGTGGTGCGATGGCCGACGCTGATCACCGTGGTTTGCGCATCGAGCAACTGCTGGTAGAGGCTGGTTTCGTTGGGGATGTCGAGGGCGCTGGTCGCTTCGTCGAGAATGGCGAAGCGCGGCTTGCTCAGCAGCAGGCGGGCGAAGGCGAGACGCTGCTGCTCGCCGACGGAGAGCAGCTTGGGCCAGTCCAGTTCGACATCCAGGCCGCCAACACGGTGTGCCAGGTTGGGTAGATTGACCCGCTCCAGCGCGTGCAACAAATCGTTGTCGGAAACCGCCAAGGCCTTGTTGGGGTACAGCAACTGGCTGCGCAGGCTGCCGAGCAGCATGTAGGGTTGCTGGGGCAGGAACAGGATGTCGCGCGCCGTCGGTCGGGCAATGGTGCCGCTGCCGGTGTACCACAGCCCGGCAATGGCGCGCAGCAGCGAGCTCTTGCCACTGCCGCTCTCGCCGACGATGAGCAGGCTTTCACCGGGTTTGACGGTGAGCGACAGGTTGCGCAAGAGCACGCGTTCGCTGTCCGGCGTGAGCAGGGTCAGGTCGGCAATTTCCAGGTGCGGTGCATCGACGGAGCGGATGATGTTGTCCGGCGGGTTTTCTGCGACCGGTTCGGGCGGCAGGCACCTGGCCAGCATGTCCAGGCGGTCGATGCCGGCCGCAAAACGGCTGAGCCCTTCGAAGTTCTCGATGATCATCGAGATGGCGCCGAGCACGGCGGCAAAGGCGCCAGCCGCCTGCACGGCGCGGCCGACCTCCAGTTCGCCGGACAGTACGTCGTTGGCGACGATGGCGCTGGGAATGACCAGAGTGAGTAAAAAGTAACCCTGCTGGAACAGGTTGAGCCAGAACTGGCCGCGAATCAGCCGCTTGAAATTGCTGAAGGCAGCCGTGAAACGCTTTTTGACCTGACCGAGTTCGAGTTCCTCGCCGCGATAGAAGGCAATCGACTCGGCGTTTTCGCGCACCCGCACCAGGCCGAAACGAAAATCGGCTTCGCGGCGCAATTGGTTGAAGTTGAGCAGCATCAGCCGCTGCCCAAAGACAAAAATCACGATCAGCGTGCCAGCCGTGGCGTAAAAAACCAGAAAATAGACCAGTTCGTGCGAGATCGACCACAGCACGGCGCTGAAGGCGACCAGTTGCAGGGTGGAGCTGACGATGATGAGCAGGAAATACAGCGAACGCTGCGTGAAGGTGGAAATGTCCTCGCTGATCCGCTGATCCGGGTTGTCGATGGCCAGATTGGCGTTCAGTTCGTAGAAATGCCGGTTGCTGAAATAGCTGTCGAGGAATCGTCCGGTCATCCAGCGCCGCCAGTAGATGCCCAGCGTGTCGCGCACGAAGAAATAGAAGGCGTAGATCGGGATGGCGGCAGCCAGCAGGCCGAGGCAGAGCTTGATCGAGTTCCAGAAGCGCTCTTCGTCCTGGGCGGCCAGGGCCGAGGTGAATTCGCCGGTCTGCTCGTTGAACAGCACTGCAAAGCGGGTCTGGCCAAGCAGCAGAATGACCAGCAGCACGAGCAAACCCCAGGCCCGCCATTTTTCCTCATGGCGCCAGTAGGGCGATGCGAGAGCCCAAAAGCGTTTCCACAACTGGAGGTTGGACGGGGTCATGGTCTGCCGGCTGCGGCGTCAAGAGGCCTGGGAGAGTGGATCGTGCACTGAAGGTGTCAAGCTTGCCTGCCATCGCCAAGCGGGGCGTTGGCAGGTAATGGGCTGTGCGGGCAGTTTTACACCGCCACTGCACGAGGCGCAAGCCGCCGCAGGGGCGGCAGGCCGATCAGGCGTGCTTTTGCTGGTGTGCCGCGACGGCTTTTTGGCGGGCTGCCGCCAGGCGTTGCGCGATGGAATCCGGCAGCGGGGCGCCGTCGTCCGGCACTTGGGCCAGCGCATGGGCTTCCAGCGCCTTGAGCCGCGCCATCAGCAGGCGGACGCGGGCCGTATCGGACAGATCGACCAGGGCTGTATCGTCGTCGCTGTCGTCATCGACAATCAACCGTGGGCGGCTGTAGAACTGGTGGATAGCCAGCTCGTCGTAGCCGGCGGGGCCGTCTTCATCATGGGTGATGTTGCGTAGCAGAACCCCATTGGCCTTGCTGGCGGCAAACAAGGCGACCTGATGGCGCTCGGTGCGCGACAGCAGGATTTGCGGGAAATCCTTTTTCTTGGCGATCTTGGCCTTCTTGGCCGCGCGCAGTTTGGCTGTCGGATTGATCGGTGCGAGCAATTCCGTTACCTGGGCCGGCATCGGAATGGGCGTGATCGTTACGTCGGCCGGGGTACTCGCGGCATCTACGAAGGACACGGCTTCCTCTACCGCCGGCTCGGCAGCATGGACTTGCAACGAAAATAGCGCGGCAATCGCCACGACCGACCAGCAACGCACAAAAATCCTTTCCTTGGTTCCGAACGCTATTTTATCAATAGCAGACGAAGTATGTTTTAGCGAGGATTGACGTAGCGAATCTCGACACGGCGCATCAGGCGCAGGCATTCGTCGGACTGGCAGTTCTTGCTGTTCTGCTCGACGCCGGCCACGGCGCGGCGCATTTGCCTGGCCTGTACGCCAAGCTCGCGCAGTTGCAGCTGCACAGCGGTAATGCGCTTGTCGGCCAGGGCCAGGCTGAAAGCCCGGCTGCCGACGTTGTCGCTGAATCCGGCCAGGATAACGTGCTGCTTGGGGTTGGCCTTCAGGCGCTCGGCATGCTGGCGCAGCAGGTTATGCCCGGCATCGTCCAGGCTGGCCGAACCACGGTTGAAGAATACGCAATTCTCGGTATCGACGGCCGCCATGACCTGTTTTTCGCTTCGCTCGGCCGGTGCCGGTGGCCGGGCTTCGGCAACCGGTGGCGGCGGGGCCGGATTCGTGGTTGCCGGTGGCGGCGTGGAGCTGGCACAGCCGAGCAGGCTGGCGATCAGGGCGAGGGAGAGTAGGTGTTGACGCATGGTCATCTCCGGACGAGCAGAACGCCGCACTCCAGATGGTGCGTGTAGGGAAATTGGTCGAAAACCGCCGAGGCGGTAATCCGGTGCGTATCGTGCAGCGCAGCGACGTTGTTTTTGAGGGTTTCCTGGTTGCACGATATGTACAGGATACGGTCGAAATCGCGGGCCAGTTCGACGGTGGCATCGTCCAGACCGGCACGCGGCGGATCGACGAACAGCGTGCCGTGGCGGAAGGCGCCGAGGTCGATATCCTTCAGGCGCTGGAACTGCTCGCGGCCGGCCAGTGCGGCGCTGAATTCCTCGGCCGACATGCGGGCCAGCTGGATATTGGTAACGCCATTGGCGGCGATGTTGTATTGCGCCGCATGCACCGATGTTTTGCTCACCTCGGTAGCCAGCACACGCTCGAACAGCGGCGCCAGCGCGATGGTGAAGTTGCCGTTGCCGCAATACAGTTCCACCAGATTGCCGCCGATACCCTTGGCCTGCTGGCAGGCCCAAGCCAGCATCTGGCGGTTGATGCCACCGTTCGGTTGGGTGAAGCTGCCTTCGATCTGCTGGTATTTGAGTTGGCGGCCGTCCAGCTCGAATGCCTCCAGCAGCCAGTCGCGCTCCAGCACGATCTTCTGCCCCCGGCTGCGGCCGATGATCTGCGCGCCCAGTTCTGCCGCCAGTTCGCGGGCTGCCGTTTCCCAGGCATCGTCGAGCTTACGGTGGTAGATCAGCGTAATCAGCAGTTCGCCGCTCAGCGTGGCAAGAAAATCGACCCGGAACAGGCGGCGGCGCAGCACATCGTTGCCCGCCAGACGCTCGCGCAGGCGTGGCATGGCAGCACAGATGTCGGTAGCGGCAGGCGGGAAGGTATCGAGCAGGACGCGCTGCTTCGGATTGTCCGGGTCAGACATCGTGAAATCGAGCTTGTCGCCATCGTGCCAGATGCCGAACTCGACGCGCATCCGGTAATGACGCGGCTCGGAAGCATGCACAACCGTGTTGGCAACGCCGAACTCGGCGAAATTCTGTTCGAAATGAGTCGCCTTGGCGGCGAGCTGGGCCGGATATTCGGCGGGGTCGTAGGTCGGGAGCGGCATGTCGGGCGATGGAACTGTAGCGAGGGGCGAAATATACGCCGGTCGGCACTAAATGTGAGCCTTACGTCAGAGTGATGCATCCTCGATTTGCCATAGGTACCAACACCCATTTCGTCGACGGAATTGGTAATGGATCAGCCAGTCGGTATCCGGCTTGAAGACTTCAATCGTTGCGGCTGCCCGATCCTGATGACGAATCTTGAATTGAAGAGCGTTGTCCTGCATGAATTTTCCCAACACTACCGGGCCGCTTGCCGGCGCACTGTTTATCCGGGTAGTCCTGCGTACTGCCTTGCCTTCATGGGCGCCAGTGCCATATTCCCAACGCACATGGTGCAGCGGAAATTCGGTGTGTTGCCTTGCGAATCGGGGATCGTCAATGTAATGCGTTAAAAAATCCGTGAAAGTTTTCGGAGCCTTGTCCGTGCACGCAGCGCTGGCAAGAAGCGGAAAAAGCAGGATGAGGGCAGCCACATAACGCATGCCCGATTTTAGTTCATCCGCTGCCGCAGCCAGGCACTGGTTTGGTCGACGGCAATCGACAGCGCAAGCATGGCGATGATGACGGTCGAGGCCTGGGCGTAATGGAACAGCGATAGCTCGAAGTAGAGCAGTTGGCCAAGGCCGCCGGCGCCGACGAAGCCGAGGATGGCGGCCATGCGGATGTTCATTTCCCAGCGGTAGAGCGTGTAGGCGATCAGTTGCGGCGCGGCGCCGGGCAGGGTGCCGTACAGGAAGGCGATGCCGCTGCCGGCGCCGCTCAGGCGCAGGGCGCGAGCCGGCAGGGGCGGGGCATTGGCCAGGGCTTCGGCATACAACCGGCCGAGCACGCCGGCCGTATGCAGGGCCAGGGCCAGCGCGCCGGCGAAGGGGCCAAGGCCGACAGCCAGCGCGGTAATGGTGGCCCAGACCAACTCAGGAACCGAACGCAGGGTGTTGAGCAGGAAATTGAACGGGGCGCGTGGCGAGGGCAGGGCGAGGAGCAGGCCGGCAACGGCGGCGAGCAGGGTGCCGACGATGGAAATGGCCAGCGTTTCCCAGATGCCCTTGCCCACCTTGTCCAGCCAATCGGCCGACAAATCGGGCGGGAAGAAACCGGTGACGAATTCGCCCATGCTGCGGGCGGCGTCGGCACCCAGCAACTCGCCAAAGCCGAGGTCGAGGAAACGATAGCTGGCGATGACGCCAACGCTGGCCGCGCCGATCAGCAACAGGCTGCGCCAGCCGAAGGGCGAGGGGTGGGCCTTAGGCGGGGTATCGAGTGCCCGGCGTAGCCAGCCGGAAAGGCCGTCGGCGGAGAAAACCAGTGCCATGAAAGCGAGCAGGATGCTGGCCGCCTCGCCGCCGTTGAGCATTTTCATGGCCTGATCCATCAATTGGCCGAGGCCGCCGGCGCCGACGAAACCCATCACCACCGAGGCGCGGATGGCGCATTCCCAACGGTAGACGGTATAGGAGGCCAGTTCCTTTGTCGCCTGCGGCAGCAGGCCATAGAGGATGGCGAGCGGCCGGCTGGCACCGCTGTGACGCAGCGCCCTGGCTGGTGTGGCATCGACCGATTCGAGGATTTCCGCATAGACCTTGCCGAGCATGCCGCCGTAGGTCAGGCCCAAAGCCAGCACGCCGGCGGCCGGGCCGAGGCCGAAAACGCGGACGAACAGTAGCGCCCAGACCAGTTCCGGGATGCCGCGCAGCAGGGTAAGCAGGCCGCGGGTGACCGGGTTGAGGGCCGGTTGCTCGCGGCCGGCCGCGCTCGCCAGGTAGGCGAGCGGTACCGCCAGGCCAAAAGCGAGGGCCAGGCCGGCCGTGGCGATGGCCAGGGTTTCGAGAATTGCCTTGGTGAGAAAGCCAAGGAATTCCGGCCCGGTTTCCGGCGGCAGAAAGCCAGCCAGAAAGTGGCCGATGACCTTCAGGTTGCCAGTATCAAACAGCACCCCGGGCTTGACTTCGGCTGCCTGGAAAAGGGGCCAGAGAATGATGAGTGCGGCCAGTGTGCCGATCAGGCGGGAGCGGGAGGCCGGGTCGCGGCAGGGCGGGTTCAACAGCATGCCGAGCGCGTCGCCGCATCGTTGGCAGCCGCCTGGTGCCGCAGGAAGGCCGGTTCGTGGGCTTGCACCGGAAGTTCCTCACCTTCGCTGGCATACAGGTCGTGCAGCAGCGCCGAGCCAACCTCGGCCACGGGCAGGTCGAAAGCAATGCGCCCGGCCTTGACCCCGACGATGCGCGTGAAGTTGCCCAAGGCCAGATCGACGGCGTGCAGGCTGGCAACCAGCGTGGCGCCGCGGGCATCGGCATCGGCGATCAGGCAGCGGATGGTGGCCAGGGCCAGGGCCGGGTCAAGGGCGGAAACCGGCTCGTCGGCCAGGATCAGGTCAGGCTGCTGGTACAGCACGCGGGCAATGCCGACGCGCTGCAACTGGCCACCGGAGAGCTGGTCACAGCGGGCGAACAGCTTGTCGGCCAGGTCGACGCGGCCAAGCGCCGCCTGGGCGCCAGGCAAGTCGAGCGGGTAGATCAGGGAGGCAAGCGACTTCCAGGCCGGCCACGCACCCAGCTTGCCGGCCAGCACAGCCGTCACGACACGTTGCCGGCCGGGAATGGGCGGAGCCTGGTGCACGGTACCGATGCGGGCGCGCAGGGTCTTGGGCACTGCAGCCTGCAGCGAGGTGCCCAAGACAGCGGCGTGCCCCGTACTCGGCGTCAGCGCCGTGCCGAGTACCGACAGCAGGCTGGTTTTGCCGGCGCCGGATGGGCCGATCAGGGCGATGCGCTCACCCTGGGCGGCCTGCAGCTTGATGTCGGCCAGCGCGGTAAAGCCGTTGGCGTGGGTCAGGCCCGCGCCTTGCAGTGCAAAACTCATATTTTTCTCACGGTGCAAACGGTGTCGAACCAGCTCTGCATGCCGGTGACCGGGGACGGGTGTATGGGGATGATGGCGTTCAGGTTGAAGCCATTGCCACGCCCGCCCTGGCTCTTGTCCCACCACAGATTGCTGGCCAAATCCCAGTCTTCACGGGCGGTATCGGCACTTTTTGCTGCGTCGAAGGCGGCGTGGTTGCGGCGACGACCCCGGCGGGCTTCCGAGGCACGTCCGCTGAACTGATGCCCGAGGCTGGCGCTGATGGCGACAACGCGCGGATGTATCCCCTCGGTGACCACGACCTGCACCGTCTGCCGCCCCAGCAGTTCGCCGGTGGCATGCAGCGTATGGCCCCTGGGCCGGAACGTGGTGACCTCGACCCAGTCGCCGGTCTTGAGCTGGTGTTGGCGGGCCGTGGCGGCATTGATCCACAGCGGATTATGGTGAACGATCTCGCTCAGCAGCTTCTGCGGAGCGGTTCGCGCCTGGGTATGGACATTCCACTTGAAGGTCGTGAGGATCAGGCGGTCAGCCGGCAGGTCGGCATGCGAGGGAATGGGCACGTAGTGCGGCCAGCCGTCATCGCTGAGGCCGACCGTCGCGGCGGCTTTGGCCACCTGTGCGCTCACTGCCTCGAATTTGCGCGATGGCGTGTCGAAACCGCGGTACACCCGATCGCCGATGCGGATGCCGATGGCTACCGTCTTGCCCTGCGGATTGGTGCGCCAGACGATGCCGGCATCGTCGGTACGGCTGTCGGCCAGTTGCGATTCCGGAATCAGGCGTTCGTAAGTACGCCAGGCGAGCGGCTTGCCGGTATCGACCCATAAACCGTGTTCGCGCAGGTAGTCAAAAGCGCTGGCAACGCCGGGAATCCGGATGCTTTCGCATTGCTTGCGGACGAATTCCTCGTGGTTGGCGAACTGGAAATAGCGGGCTTGTTCCGGCTTCAGGCGCTTGCCGATATTGATCAGCACATCGGCAAAGCTAACGCACTCGCCCGGCGGCGGCGTAATCGGCTGGCGCAGCGCGACGTACGGGCGCATTTCGTAGTTGTCGCGGTTGTCCAGCCCCCATCGTTCCAGGTAGCTGGCGTCGGGGAGGATCATGTCCGCATAGTGGGCCATATCCGAGTAAACGATGTCGGAGCAGGCATGGAAAGGGATCAGGTTCTCGTCCTTCAGCACCTCGACGGCCAGCGAGCGGCCTTCCGGCCAGGTCAGCGGCGAGGCCAGGGTGTAGCTCAGGTACACATCGAGCTTGGCGCGCCCTGCCTTCAGGTAGTCGTACACGATCTCGCCGACTCGCATCTTCTGCCAGCGGTTGGCGAGCGGCCATTCCGGCGGATCTTCGAGGTCGGTTCGGATCTTCGGGGCGGGTGGAACCGGCTCCGGCTGTTTGACGCCAAAGCCGCCGAGGCCGGTCTTCATGTAGTTGTAGCCACCCTCCTGGCCGATGGAACCGACAAGGGCATTGAGCAGGATGACTGCGCGGTCGTTGTTGAAGCCGTTGTAATGCGCCTGGCTGCCGCGGTTGGTGAAGGCCACGCAAGCCGGTGCAGCCTGGGCGAATTCGCGGGCGATCCGGCGGATGTCGTCAGCCTTGATGCCGCTCTCCCGCTCCGCCCGTTCGGGCGTGTAGGGCTCATAAAACTGGCGGAGCGAGGCCAGGTCGGTATTGACCCAGGTTTCGATGAAGCGGGCGTTATGAAGGTTCTCGGCCAGGATGACATGGCCCATCGCCAGCGCGATCAAACCGTCGGTACCGGGAAATGGCGCATGCCATTCATCGCTCCGCCCGGCGGTATTCGACAGGCGAACGTCGAAAGTGACGAGTTTGGCGCCGTTGTCGAACCGCCCCTGCGCCACCCGGCGGGCGAGGTGGATGGAGCCCTGGTGGCACTCCATGAAGTTGGAGCCGAAATTCAGGATGTAACGGCTGCGGTCGGCATTGGGCGTTTCCCAGTCGGTATCGCCGATGGTCGCGTAGTTGGCTGCCCGTTTGTTGGATGAGCAGAGAGCCCGGTGATTCAGGGATACCGGCGAACCGATGGCGTTGAGGAAACGGCTGAATTCGTCACCCAGGCGCGAGCGCCCCTGGTGCAGCGCGACCCGTTCGGGATGCCCGGCATCGATATTGGACTGGATGCGGCTGGCCAGGGTGCTGTAGGCCTCTTCCCAGGAAATTCGCTGCCACAGGCCTTCGCCACGCTTGCCGACCCGCTTCAACGGGTAGAGCAGGCGTTCGGGGTAGGTGTTGATGCTGATGGCACCAACCCCCTTGGCGCAGAGCGTGCCATGCGTGTTCGGGTCGGCCGGGTTGCCTTCGATGGCGAGCAACTCGCCGTTCTGAACCAGGCCGACGATGCCGCATACCGTCGAGCAATTCAGGCAGGTGCTCGGCACGCGCTGGATGTTGCGGTAGTCGACTGGCTGGCGGGGCGGCGGCATTTCAGGCTGGCTGACCTTGCGCGAAGCGGCAGCGGCTTCTTCCGGAGTCAGGAGGATCACCTCGCCGACGGCCAGGGTGGCCAGGGCGGCAATGCCCTGTTTGATGAACTGGCGACGTTTCATGCCTTGGTTTCTCCCGCCCAGGACTCGATTTCATAGGAGCGCGGATCGTGCGGTCGACCGTTCGGCAAGCGGGCCAGGGCCAGTTTGTCGACGCCCCGGTACAAAACCTGCGGCATGCCGCCACGATCGAGCGGGGCGGCTTGCTGTCCTTTCGGCGAGGCCAGGAAGCGCTGAATCGGGCTACCCGGAACGTTGGCATCGCCGAATACCAGGGCTTCTGTCGGGCAGGCTGCAACACAGGTTGGCTGGAGGGAAACGGCAAGACGGTCGCTGCAGAAATCGCATTTGTCGGCAATGCCGCCTTGCGGCCCGGTCGCGATCGCTGCGTAGGGGCAGGCCTTTTCGCAAACGGCGCCGCAAGTCTTGCGATTCCTCGTGCAGACACCCTTGTCGATGCGCACGATCCCGTCATCGCCGCGCTGAATGGCCTTGCCCGGACAGGCCTTCAGGCAGGGGGCATCGGCGCACTGCATGCAGAAGGCGGGCAGGAAATGGCGTTTGACGGTCGGAAAGGTGCCGGCATCGCGGTAATAAACCTTGGTGCGGAAGCGACCGAGCGGAATACGGTATTCCGCCTTGCAGGCGACCGAGCAGGCATGGCAACCCGTGCAGCGCTCGATGTCCACGGCCAGTCGCCAGTTTGGGAGTGGGTTCATGGGAGTTTCCTCGGCAATCGGGCCACCCGGGTGGCCCGATTGCGGCGCTTACTTCAACAGACCAGCCGAATGGGCGGCCTTCTCGATGCCGTCGTAGTTTTCCTTCTTCGTCGGGATGAACTTGCTGGCGCGCTGCAATTGCATGATTTCGGCGTGCTCAGGGTTCTTCGGGTCGAGTTTCAGGAAGGCGTCGGTCAGCTTCTTGACGATGACCGGGTCGAGGTCGCCGCGTACCGTCCAGTTGTAGTCGAAGTAGGTCGGGGTGGTGGCGAAGACGCGAACCTTGTCGGTGTCGACCTTCTTGGCTTCGACCAGCTTGTCCCAAACCGAGGTGTTCAGCACGCCGGCTTCGGCCTTGCCGGCGGCAACGAAGGCAACGGTGGCGTCATGGGCGCCGGAGAAGGCGACGTTCTTGAAGTCCTTTTCCGGGTTCAGGCCGGCTTGTTGCAGGAAGAAGCGCGGCATCAGGCTGCCCGAAGTGGATGACGGCGCACCGAAGGCAAAGGTCTTGCCCTTGAGGTCGGCCAGCGACTTGATGCTCGGGTCGGCGGTGATGAACTTGGAGGTGAAGCGAGCATCCTCCTCGCGCTGGACGATGGGGATAGCCGTGCCGTTGGTGCGGATCTTGGCCTGCACGTAGGTGAAGCCGCCCAGCCAGGCCATGTCGAGCTTGCGGGTGGCCAGCGATTCGACGACCGCGGCGTAGTCGGAAACCGGCGTAAAGACGACCTTCATGCCGGTTTGCGCTTCGAGGTATTTGCCGAGCGGGGCGAACTTGCGTTGCAGCTCGGTGGGCGCTTCGTCGGGGATGGCCGAGACGCGCAGCACAGTGTCGGAAGCGAGGGCTGGGGAGGACAGTGCCGAGGCGAAGGCGCAGGCCAGCGCCCCCTTCAGCGCCCGGCGGCGCAGACTGGATAGGGTCATGTAAAACTCCGATTTTGACGACAACTGCCGCCGTGCGGATATCACGGCAGCTTACCAAGGCGCCAGGGCGCCACCTGTTACGTGCGGTACGCAGACCGCAGGGCGGCATTTTAGCCGCTTTGTCCGATAGCAAGATCAAGACCATCGCCGCCGGATGGCGTGCTGCCGTCGGATGGTCGTTGGTCAAGGCAGGTTGGGGCTGCGCGAGTGGGACATTTTGACCCGCTGCGACGGACAAAGTGACGCGCCCGCCGACGTGCAAGGCATGCGAAAATCGGGGCAGATCAAACGATAAGATAAGCGGAGACATGGAAGATAGCCTGATCGGCGCCAATGAAGCGCCCTGGTCGCAATATTCGGTACTGGTGGTCGATGACGAGCCGGGCATGCTCAGTTTTTTGCAGCGGGCCCTGGGCACGCGTTGCGGCCTGGTCGATTGCGCGGCCAGCGTCGAGGCGGCGCGGCCGCTGATCCAGCGCAACCGCTACGACCTGATCGTGCTCGATATCGCCCTGCCGGGCTGCTCGGGCATCGACTGGCTGCATGAGTTGCGCCAGGATGGTTTTGCCGGGGATGTCGTGCTGATGACGGCCTACGCCGATCTCGACACGGCCATCGACGCCCTGCGCGCCGGGGCGGCGGATTTCCTGCTCAAACCATTCTCGCTGGCCCAGGTGTTGAATGCGATCCAGCGTTGCTTCGAGCGCTCCCGCCTGGCCCGCGAGAACTTCGTGCTGCGTCGTGAAATCAGCACCCA
>CAZDRS010000059.1:0-11945 GCA_964507585.1 uncultured Dechloromonas sp. | reverse complement strand
CCGCGCCAAGAGCGAGTTCCTGTCCAACATGTCGCACGAGGTGCGCACGCCGCTCAACGCCATCCTTGGGCTGTCCGACCTGTGCCTGGCGACCCCGCTCAACCCGGTGCAGGCCCAGCATATCGGCAAGATTCGCCTGGCTGCCGACCATTTGCTCGGCATCATCAACGACATTCTCGATTTTTCGCGTATCGAGGCCGGCAAGCTGAGCATCGAGAAGCTCGCCTTCGAACTGCCTGCCCTGCTCGACGAAATCAACGACCTGCTGATCGGCCGCATCGAGGAAAAAGGCCTGGAGCTGTGCATCGACCTGGCGCCGGATGCGACGCGCAGCTTCGTCGGCGACCCGCTGCGCCTCAAGCAGGTGATCATCAACCTGCTCGGCAACGCCATCAAGTTCTCGCCACAGGGCTGCCTGCAACTCGGCTGCCGGCTCGACAGCGCCGGCCCCGAGCAGGCCGAACTGCATTTCTGGGTCAAGGATGAAGGTATCGGCATCGCGGCGGAACAGCAGGACGCGCTCTTTACCGCCTTCAGCCAGGCCGACAGCTCGACCACCCGCCGCTATGGCGGCTCCGGCCTTGGCCTGGTGATTTCCAAGCGCCTGGTCGAACTGATGGGCGGCCGCATCTGGCTGGACAGCGTGCCAGGCCAGGGCAGCACCTTCCACTTCACCGTTTGCCTTGGCCACCAGCCGGATAGCGAAAGCCCGGCAGCCGTGCTGCGCCGGCAACTGGCCGCCTTCGCCGGGCGCCGCATCCTGATCGCCGACGACAATCCGAACACCTGCAAGGTGTTGGGCAGCCTGTGCCGCGAACTGGGTTTTACCGCCGACACCCACACCAGTGGGGCAAGCGCCCTGGCCGCCCTGAACCGGCCGGAGAGCAACTATCTTGCCGCCCTGCTCGACTGGCAGATGCCCGCCCCCAACGGCCAGGAGATCATCGCCACCTTGCGTCGGGCTACCCCGTACCGGCTGCCCAAGCTGATCCTGCTCTCCTCGCTGACCGCCACCAGCGACTCGGCGGCCGCGAACCTGGCAGCGGATACCATCCTGCTCAAGCCAACCAGCCTGCGCCGCATGCATGCCGCCCTGGCCAGGGTGCTCGGCCTCGCCAATTCACTGCCGGCGGCACCGACGTTCTGCGCCCCCGACCTCTCTGCCATCCACCAGTTGAAGGAAGTCGACATCCTGGTTGTGGACGACATCGAGCTGAACCGCGACCTGATGACCGAGCTGTTCGCCATGGCCGGCATGAAAATCCGCCTGGCGAGCAATGGCGCCGAGGCCATTGCCATGGTGCGAGCTCAAAAGCCCGACTTGATCCTGATGGACTGCCAGATGCCGGTCATGGACGGTTTCACCGCCACCCGCAAGCTGCGCGAAATACCCGAATACGCCGGCTTGCCGATCATTGCGCTGACCGCCGGGGCGCTGGATCACGACCGGCAGCAAAGCCTGGCCGCCGGGATGAACGCCTACGTGACCAAGCCGGTCAATCTGGAAAAGCTGCTCCAACTGATCGCCAGCCTGCTGCCATCGGCCACCAAGCCGGGAGTGCCGGAGCGGGCTGCCGCCGCTCCCGCGCCGATGCCGGCGTCCGGCGACGCGGCCCCCTTGCCGGAACTACCCGGCATCAATGTGACGGATGGCCTGATGCGCGTCCGCAACAAGGTGGATTTCTACCGCCGGATGCTGCTCAAGTTCCGCGACATTCACGCCGGCGAACTGGCCCGCGAGTTGCAGCAGCACATTCAGGGCCACCTGCGCCCCGAGGCAACGCGCAGCGCCCACAGCCTGAAAGGCGTCGCCCTCAGCCTGGGCATCGAGCAACTGGGCGAACTGGCGCTGGGCGTCGAGATGCACCTCAAGGATCCGGCCAAGCCGATCAACGAAGACCTGATCGCCCCGCTCCTCGCCGAACTGGAGCGCGTGTGCACCGTACTGAAGGCGCTCGACTAGCCGGCTGCTGACCGGCGCTCAGGCTTCGCGCCGCCGGAACACCCAGCTCGTTGCGTCGGAAGCCTCCGGCACGAAGGCATAGCCGTCGTAATCGAAGCCCTGCAAGTCCTCTGGCTCGCTCAGGCGGTTGAGCACGGCATAGCGCGTCATCAGGCCGCGCGCCCGCTTGGCGTAGAAGCTGATGATCTTGTACTTGCCGTTCTTCCAGTCCTCGAACACCGGCTGGATCACCGTGCCCTTGATCTTGCGCCCGACCGCCGCCTTGAAATATTCCTCGGAAGCCAGGTTGATCACCACCGGGCGCGGCTCGGCATCGAGTTCGGCATTGATCGCATCGAGCAGGGTTTCGCCCCAGAAGGCGTACAGATCCTTGCCCGCCTTGTTGGCGAATTTCGTGCCCATTTCCAGGCGATAGGGCTGCATCAGGTCGAGCGGCTTGAGGATGCCGTACAGGCCGGACAGGATGCGCACATGCTGCTGGGCGAAATCGAGGTCATCGGCGCCCAGCGTCTTCGCGGCCAGGCCGTCGTAGACATCGCCGTCGAAGGCGAGCACCGCCTGCTTGGCGTTTTCCGGGGTGAAGGGTAGCGACCAGTCAGCATAGCGGTTGAAGTTGAGCAGCGCCAAGGGGTCGGACAAATCCATCAGCTTGGCAATGTCGGCCGGCGACAAATGGCGCAGTTGCTTGATCAGGGTCTGCGCTTGCTTCAGGTAAGCCGGCTGCGTGTGGGCCGCCACGTGGGGCGGCGTCTTGTAATCGAGCGATTTGGCAGGGGAAAGGAAGATCAGCATGGTCGTATCGCGAACAAATCCGGTTGGGGGCTGCCCAACATTTTACCGACAGGCTCGCCATTTCGACGGGCATCCCGGAAAACCCGAAGACTTTGGTAGGATGCCGACGCCCGATTGCATGACGCACTCATTCCCCGCCGCTTTACGGAGATTGCCTTGCGCAAATTCGCCCCCCTGCTCCTCGTTTTCCTCACCGCCTGCGCCACGGTTGCCACGCTGCGCCTCGATGACCGCTTCGGCCCGGCCGACCCGGCCCGCTTCGACCGCCTGCCCGCCAGCAACGCCCAGGCACCGGATTACTGGCGGGAGGTGCGCCCCATCCTCGACAAACGCTGCGTCAGTTGCCACGCCTGCTACGACGCCCCCTGCCAGCTCAACCTGGCCAGCTACAGCGGCCTGACGCGCGGGGCGAGCACCAGCCAGGTCTTTGCCGACCGCCTGCTGGCTGCCGAGCCGACCCGCCTCGGCATCGACGCGCAAAGCAATGGGGAATGGCGGCAAAAGGGCTTCTTTCCGGTACTGAACGAACGCCAGCCGACGCCGCAGGCCAATCGGGAGGCCGGCGTCATGGCCCGCCTGCTGGCCCTCAAGCAGGCTCACCCCGGCCCGGCCGGCGGGCCGCTGGACGACAAGGATCTCGACTTCTCGCTCAACCGGCCGCAGGTTTGCACCCCGGCCGAGGGGCTGGACGAATACACCCGGCGCCACCCGACACGCGGCATGCCCTTTGGCCTGCCGCCGCTCAGCGCCGGCGAACACGCAACGCTGACCCGCTGGCTGGAGGCCGGGGCTCCCTACCGGCCGGCCACCCCGCTGCCTGCCGCCATCACCCGCCAGATTGCCGACTGGGAGGCCTTCCTCAACGCCGACGACGCCAAGAGCCGGCTCATGGCCCGCTACATCTACGAACACTGGTTCATCGGCCAGTTCTGGTTTGCCGAGCAGCCCGGCCAGTATTTCGAACTGGTGCGCAGCCGCACGCCGCCCGGCCAGCCGGTCGACCTGATCGCCACCCGCCGCCCCTACGACGACCCCGGCGTCGACCGTGTCTGGTATCGCCTGCGCCGCATTGAAGCCACCCCTGTTGCCAAGACCCACATGCCGCTGCAACTCGACGCCCAGCGCATGACCCGCCTGCGCGAATGGTTCCTGGCGCCGGACTACAGCGTCGCCCACCTGCCCTCCTACGAGCCGGAAACCGCCGCCAATCCCTTCCTCACCTTCCGCGACCTGCCGTTGACCGCCCGCTACCGGCTGATGCTCGACGAAGCGCAATTCACCCTGGCCGGCTTTATGAAGGGCCCGGTCTGCCGCGGCCAGTTCGCGCTCAACTCGATCAACGACCATTTCTGGGTCTATTTCGTCGCCCCCAACGACAAGAGCGCCCGCTTCATGCAGGCCATCATCGACGCCGCCAGCCCGGTTCTGCGCCTGCCGGCCGAACGCGAAAGCACCGCCGGCCTGCTTGCCTGGAAGGAGTACGCCCAGCTCGAACGGCAGTACACCGAGGCACGCAGCCGCGTCACCGCCAAGCTCCGGCAGAGCAATACCCGCCCGACGCTGAACGACATCTGGGATGGCGAAGGCAGCAATCCCAACGTCGCCCTCACCGTCTTCCGCCACTTCGACAGCGCCTCGGTCATCAAGGGCCTGGCTGGCGAACGGCCGCAAACCGGCTTCGTCATCGGCTACCCGGTGCTCGAACGCATGCACTACCTGCTGGTCGCCGGCTTCGACGTCTACGGCAACGTCGGCCACCAGTTGGCCACACGGCTGTACATGGATTTCCTGCGCATGGAGAGCGAACTGAACTTCCTCGCCCTGCTGCCGATCAAGGATAGGCAGCCGGTTCTCGACCACTGGTATCGCCAGCGCAGCAAGCCGCACAACGACTATTTCGCCGATGCCGCCCGCTACTTCCCGCAGGAAACCGGCGTGCGCTATCGCAGCAAGGACAGCCTCAACGAGTTGTACAACCTGCTCGGCCAGCGCACGGCCAAGGCCCGCGACCACTCCCGCGAACTCGAAGCCAGCGGCCTGCCGCAGGCCGATCTCGCCGCGCTGCGCCAACTCTCCGCCGTTCGTGGCATCGCCGCCTCGCAGATGCCGGAAGACAGCCTGATCGTCTACCAACCGCCCACCGGCAAGCCGCTGGTCTTCTCGCTGCTCCGCAACAGCGCCCACACCAACGTCGCCGAAATCTTCAGCGAAGCCGACCGCCGCCTGCCCGAGGAAGACACGCTGCTCGCCATGAACGGCATCGTCGGCGCCTATCCGAACGCGATTTTCACCGTCAACCGGGAAAATGCCGCCCAGTTCGCCGATGCCGTCGCCGCCCTGCGCAACCAAGCCGACCTCGTCCGCCTGACCGACACCTACGGCATCCGCCGCACCGACCCGCGCTTCTGGCCGACCAGCGATGCGATCCACGACTATTCGCGCACCAGCCGGCCAGTCGAATTCGGGATTCTGGATTACAGCAGGCTGGAGAATCGCTAAGGAAGCGCTGATTTATCCAGAAATGTCATTCCCGCGAAAGCGGGAATCCAGGGAAATCAAAGAACTGGTTCCCCGCCTGCGCGGGGATGACGATTTGATCAGCGCTTCCTTGCCGGCAAGCGAAGAGAAAAGCGGGTCACCCCATCGGCAGAGCTCACGCTGACGCTTCCGTCATGCGCCAGCGCAATGGATCGGGTAATCGCCAATCCCAACCCGGAGCCTTCGCCAGCGCGTTGTCGGGATGCATCCACTCGGTAGAAGCGGTCGAACAGCCTTGGCAGATGCTCGGCAGGGATGGTTTCGCCACTGTTTGCAATACGGATGCAGACTTTCTCACCCGCCATCTCAAGCGCAATTTCGATGCGCCCCTGTTCCGGGGTATGTCGAATCGCATTCGAGAGCAGGTTGCCCACGGCTCGCCGCAGCATCAAGCGGTCGCCATCGACCTCGGCGTGGCCCTGCAAGCTCAACTGCAACTGCTTTTCCTCAATCAACGGCTCGTAGAACTCCAGCATGCTCGATATTTCTGCCTCGAGGTCTACGGGCTCCGGCGTCGGCACCAGGAGATGGTTGTCGGCCTTGGCCAGGAAAAGCATGTCGGCGATGGTGCGTGACAGACGCTCCAGTTCTTCCGCGTTCGATGCCAGAACGTCCTGATACTCGTCAAGCGAGCGCGCCTTGGAGAGCATCACCTGGGTTTGGGTCAGCAGATTGCTGACTGGCGTTCGCAATTCATGGGCAATATCGGAGGAGAAATCCGAGAGCCGATCGAAGGACTCCTTGAGACGGCCCAGCATGTCGTTCAGCGTGTTGACCACCTCGGCCAGTTCAACCGGAATCTCGCCTGCTTCAATACGCTGATCCAGGCTGTTGGCGGTGATATCCGATGCCCGGCTGGTAATGTTGCGCAACGGTGCCAGCCCGCGTCGGGCTGCCAACCACCCCAGGAATCCGGTCAGCACGGCAGCAAGAATCACGACGGCCCACATCGTCAGCCGGAACGAGTGCATGAAATGGTCGTGGTGGGCAAGGCTGGTGGCGAGCAGAACCCGCGCCGGCGCTTCGCCTTCAACGCCTGTTGGCGCCTGGCCCGAGATGCCCCGATAGTGTTGCTCGTCTTTTCCCTGCCAGGTTCTGGGAAGAGGACTGCTTTGTGGAAAATCGGCCTCGTCCGACAAGTAAAGCTGATTCCCGGTAGCGCTCCACACCCCTACTGCCAGGCCATGGTGCCCAACCAGCGCTGCATCCAGCTGGGCCGGCAGGCTGTCGAAGCCCCCTTCCGCACGCGCCGCAAGAACCGCGTGTTGAACCAGTTCGAGCTTGCCCTTGAGCAGATCCAGATCCATGTCCTCGAAATGACGTTCAACCAACTCGGCGATCACCAGGCCCAGGATCAGCAGGACGCTGGATGAAACGACGGCAAAGAGCAGCGTGAGCCGGGCTGTCAGCGATTTTTCCCGGCGCAGCATCATTCGGCGGCTTCCAGGACATAGCCCATGCCACGAACCGTATGAATCAGCTTCAATTCAAAGCTGTCATCGACTTTGGCCCGCAGGCGCCGAATCGCCACCTCGATCACGTTGGTGTCGCTATCGAAATTCATGTCCCAGACCTGGGAGGCGATCAGCGACCGCGGCAGCACTTCCCCCTGGCGGCGCAGCAGCAGTTCCAGGAGCGAAAATTCCTTGGAGGTCAGGTCTATTTTCTTGCCGCCTCGCGTTACCCGCCGGCGCATCAAGTCGAGTTCCAGATCCGCAGCCCGCAGCACATCGGCTTCTTTCGTCTTGGCACCGCGTCGCAGCAAGGTGCGGACGCGCGCCAGCAGTTCCGAAAAGGCAAACGGCTTGACGAGGTAATCATCGGCGCCCAGCTCCAGCCCCTTGACCCGGTCATCGACCGAATCGCGGGCGGTCAGGAACAACACCGGCATGTCCTTGCCGGCCTTGCGGATGCCCTGCAACACCTGCCAGCCCTCGATGCCCGGCAACATCACGTCGAGCACCGCCAGGTCATAGGCTTCGGTGAGGGCGAGATGCAGCCCATCCAGGCCATCCCTGGCCAGGTCGACCATGAAACCGGCTTCTGCCAGCCCCTGCTTCAGATAATCGCCGGTTTTCGGCTCGTCTTCGACGACCAGTATCCTCATCGGGTGACTCCCTGTGATGCCTTCTCGGCGGGCTATTCTGCACTCGGGCCGCAGTTTAAGCGCCCAGATTACGAAAATGTAATTTTTGGGTCAGCTTGCTGTTGGGTACGGTTGCCTAGACTCCGTTCCGATACCTTAGTCGTTCCTGTTGAACGGAGACCGAAATGCTCAAAACCAGACCGTCAATCATCGCCCTGGCACTGTTTGCTGCCATCCCGCTGGCTCAAGCGGCCGAGCGCATCGAAGTGTTCAAGAGCCCGTACTGCGGCTGTTGCGAAAAATGGGTCGAGCACATGCGCAAGGCGGGTTTCGAGGTCGTGACGAAAGACGTCAATGACGTGCCGGCCGCCAGGAAGATGGCCGGCATGCCCGAGCGCTTCGGCTCCTGTCACACCGCCAAGGTCGGCAGCTATGTGGTCGAGGGGCATGTGCCGGCCACCGACGTCCAGCGCTTGTTGAAGGAAAAGCCCAAGGCCGTCGGCCTGGCTGCGCCGGGCATGCCCCAAGGCTCACCGGGCATGGAAACCAAGCATCCGCAGCCCTACGACACGCTCCTCGTCCAGGCTGACGGCAGCTACAAGGTATTCGCCAAACACTAACCCAAGCCCTGGAGAAACCCCCACATGAACAAGTCGATTGCCTCCCTGTCCGTTATCGCTGCCCTGGCTCCCGCATTTGTGCAGGCCGCCGACCACGACATGCATGCCGGTCACGGTGCCATGCACGCCCAGGCCAGCGAAGCCGCGCTGGTCAATGGCCTGGTCAAGAAGGTCGACAAGGCCGGCGGCAAGCTGACCATCTCCCACGACGCGCTGCCCAACGGCATGCCGGCCATGACCATGGCGTTCAAGGTCAAGGATGCCTCCTGGCTCGACAAGGTGAAGGATGGCCAGAAGATCCGCTTTGCAGCGGAAAGCATCGACGGTGTGATGACCGTCGTGCGCCTGGAAGTAAAAAAGTAAGGCTGTGTCGGCGCGCTGAGCCACCGGAAGCCCACACGAGGACAAACCGATGAAACGAATCACCGCCTCGCGCAAAATGCTGGGCGCCGCGCTCACCCTGGCCTGGTGCCTGGGTGCCCAGGCCCAGGCCCAGGTTCAACCGGGCGGCAACGTCGAGAGCCTGCTTTCGCTGGCACGAGAGGGAAACCCGGACTTGGCCAGCATGCGTTACGAGGCGGATGCAGCCGCCGAGCGCATCACACCGGCCGGGGCATTGCCTGACCCGAAGCTGCGTACCGAATTGATGGACATTACCAAGGGGGGCTCGCAAAGTGCCGCCCTGTCGCCGAGTCGCGTCGGCAGCACCCGCTACACCCTGATGCAGGACATCCCCTGGTTCGGCAAGCGCGACCTCAAGCGTGAAATTGCCGAACTGGAAGCAGAGGGCGCCAAGGGGCGCGCCCATGGCACCTGGAGCGAGGTCGCCGCCAAGATCAAGACCACCTACGCGCAGCTTTACTACCTGAGCCGCAATGAAAGCCTGACCAAGGAAATCCTCGACCTGATGGTGCGCCTGGAGAAGATTGCCCAGGTCAGGTACGCCGGCGGCTTGGCTGCGCAGCAGGATGTGATCCGCGCCCAGGTCGAGCAGACCACCATGCGCAACGAACTGATTGCCATCGAGACCGAGCATCACCACTTGATGACCCGCATGAATGCCTTGCTGGGTCGTCCGGCCACTGCGCCATTGGCCATGCCGGAATCCCTGCGCCCGTTGCCGGCTCCCGCCAAGCTCGATTACGCCTCGCTCGAAGAACGGGCTCGCGCTCGCAACCCGCTGCTCTCTGCGGACGAACACCGCATCAAGGCAGCCGAGAAGAACCGCGACCTGGCCTACAAGAATCGCTATCCCGACCTGACGGTCGGCGTGGTGCCCAACCAGATGCAGAACGAAGTCAAGCAATGGGATCTGATGTTCGAAATCAACATTCCCTTGCAGCAGTCCAGCCGCCGCGCCCAGGAGCGCGAGGCGGAGGCGATGGTGTCGGCGAGCCGGGCCAAGCGCGACGCGACATCGAACCAGTTGCTGTCCGACCTTGTGGCCAATCTTGCCGAACTGGAAGCTGCCCGCCGCACCGAGCGTCTGACGGCCGACAGCCTGCTGCCCCAGGCGGAGCTTACGTTCAAGGCCGCACTGGCGGGTTACGAGACCGGCAAGGTCGATTTTGCGACCCTGCTGGACGCCCAGCGCCAGATACGCCTAGCCAGGCTCAACCAGATCAAATCGCGTGCCGAGGCCCAGGTTCGCCTCGCCGAAATCGAACGAATTGTCGGAGAAGACCTATGAACAAGGGCGTGATTGCCGCCGCCGTGGTGGCCGCGCTGGCCGCAGGTGGCGGTTACTGGGCCGGCCAGAAGAACTCACCGCTTCAGCCTGCCGACGGCACTGCCGGCGCAGTCGCCGCTAGTGGCCAGAAGGAACGGAAGATTCTCTTTTACCGCAATCCGATGGGCCTGCCCGACACCTCGCCGACGCCGAAGAAAGACCCGATGGGCATGGATTACATCCCGGTCTACGAAGGTGAGCCGGACGACGAACCGGCCGCGGCCAATCAAATCAAGATCGGCACCGAGAAAATCCAGAAGCTCGGCGTGCGTACGGAAGCGGCCACGCTCCGCAATCTGGACAAGGTCATTCGGGCTGCCGGCCGGATCGAGCCCGACGAGCGCCGCACCTATGCCATCGCGCCGAAATTCGAGGGCTATGTCGAACGCCTGCACGTCAATGTCACCGGCCAACCGGTCGGCAAAGGGCAGCCGCTGTTCGAGGTCTATAGTCCGGAGCTGGTCTCGGCCCAGCGCGAATACGCCATTGCCGCCCAAGGCGTCGAAAGCCTGAAGGGCGCCGAGGGCAGCGCGCAAGAAGGAATGCGCCAGTTGGCCGATTCCAGCCTGGCCCGGCTGCGCAACTGGGACATTTCGGAAGAGCAGGTGAAATCCCTGGCCAGGTCAGGTGAAGCCCGCCGTACGCTGACCTTCCGCTCCCCGGTCAATGGCATCGTCACCGAGAAGAAGGCTGTCCAGGGCATGCGCTTCATGCCCGGCGAGGCGCTTTACCAGGTTACCGACCTCTCGTCGGTCTGGGCGGTTGCCGACGTTTTCGAACAGGACATCGGCTGGGTGAAGTCCGGCGCCAAGGCCAAGGTCAGAATCAACGCCTATCCCGACAAGATCTTCGAAGGAACCATCAGCTACGTCTATCCGACCCTGAAGGCGGAAACCCGTACCATCCCGGTTCGCATCGAACTGCCTAACCCGAACAAGCTGTTGAAGCCGGGCATGTTCGTCCAGCTCGAGTTGCCGACGGCTGCCAAGGGTGCGGTGCTCACCATCCCGAACTCGGCGGTGATCGATAGCGGTACCCGTCAAATCGTCCTGGTGCAGGCCAGGGAAGGCCGTTTCGAGCCGCGCGAGGTGAGGCTGGGCGCGCGCAGCGACGACCGCGTCGAGGTTCTCGATGGCGTCCGCGAAGGCGAACAGGTCGTCGTTGCCGCCAACTTCCTGATCGATGCCGAGAGCAACCTGAAGGCTGCCATCGGAGGCTTTGGCCACGGCAGCGCGGCACCGGCCGAAAAGCCGGCGGCGGCAAGCGTAGGCAACAAGGCCGAAGGCAAGGTTGAAGAAGTCGATGCCAAGGCCGGCACGGCGAGCATCACCCACGGCCCGGTAGCAAGCCTGAAATGGCCGGGCATGACCATGGAGTTCAAGGCGGCCAACGAGGCCATCCTCAAGCAATTGAATCCCGGCGCGGCAATCGACTTCGAGTTCGTCGAGCGCGGCCAGGGCGAATGGGTCATCACCTCGGTGAAGCCCGCCAATCCGCACGCCGGTCACTGAGGAGCGCATCCCGATGTTGGCCAGAATCATCGAATGGTCGGGGCGCAACCGTTTCCTCGTCCTGCTTGCCACGCTGTTCGTCATCGTCGCCGGTGTCGTCGCCGTCATGCGCACGCCATTGGATGCGCTGCCCGACCTCTCCGACGTCCAGGTCATCGTCTACACCGAATACCCCGGCCAGGCGCCGCAGGTGGTCGAGGATCAGGTCACCTACCCGCTGACCACGGCGATGCTGTCGGTGCCCAAATCGAAGGTTGTCCGGGGCTTCTCCTTCTTCGGTGCCTCCTTCGTCTACATCATCTTCGAGGACGGTACCGACATCTACTGGGCACGCTCGCGCGTTCTCGAGTACCTCAACTTCGCCGCCGGCCGCATGCCCAAGGGCATCACGCCGCAGATCGGCCCGGATGCCACCGGCGTCGGCTGGGTCTACCAGTACGCCGTGCTGGCCAAGGACAAGACGCTGGCCGAGCTGCGCACGCTGCAGGATTGGTACCTGCGCTACCAATTGACCAAGGCGCACGGCGTGGCCGAGGTGGCCTCGATCGGCGGCTTCGTGCAGACCTACCAGGTCACCGTCGACCCGGTGAAGCTGCGCGCCTACGGCATTCCGCTGGCCAAGGTGTCGCAGGTCATCCGCGATTCCAACCGCGACGTTGGCGGCCGCGTCGTCGAGATGGCCGAGACCGAGTACATGGTGCGCGGC